>NZ_JBJMQP010000066.1:0-2012 GCF_045802625.1 Hyalangium sp.
AGGCCTCTATACCCACGGCTCTCAGCCGAAGGGCGGAGCTTTGCCGCACCGTGCCGCGCTCTCACGAGGCTGCCTCGCCCAATCGCTCACACCCGAGAACGCATCAGACCTGGCTCATGCCCCCCGTTCCCACAAGGGGGTTTTTTCTCAAGCACGGCCCAGCATGCCCCCAGCGCAGGCAGCTCGTATCCTGGATCACATGGCGGTTTCTTCTGCCCAGGAAGCGGCGTCTTGGGCATGGGCAGCCCGAGCCTGTGGGACGGGTTTCCAGGGCGTGGTGTCTGCACCACGCTGGTCAAAGCCTCCTCGCCTACACTGCCAGCAGCCCAAGAACCAGTGAGTACAACGACGGATATGATGAGCCTATGCAGGGTCATCGCGGATCCTCGCTGGTAGGTTGGCTTGGGGCATTCATGGAGGCACGGACGCACTCTCCCGCCAGCTCATACCCTCCGTTCCTGCATGGAGGCGGCTTCTTCAAGACGATCCAGCACGCCCCAAGCGCAGTCCGCTCGAACTCCGGATCGCATGGCGGTTTCTTCTGCCCGGGAAGCGGCGTCTTGGGCATGGGCAATCGAAGTCCGGAGGACGGGCTTCCAGGACGCGGTGGCTGCACCACGCTGGTCAAAGCCTCCTCCCCCACGCCTCCATCAGGTGCCTCGGGAGCAGGCGGCTCGTTCACATGCTCCGCGAGGTTGGCAAAACGCTCTGGAACCGCCGGAGAGGCCGGCCCAGGGTACAGGAACTCCAACGAGACCAGCACCAGCAGGCCACCCATCACCGCTGCCGCTCCCATCGAGAGCCAGAGGGGCACCACGAACCCGCGCCGTGGGCCTGGGTGGGAGGTTTGCTCCGTGTCCATCGCGGCGGTCGTGGGGATGATGGGCTGCGTGGCATCCTCCTCCGCGGCGGCGGCAGACAGGCTGATGGCCAGCGCCGCGGCGGGTGGGCGAGCCCGTGCGTCTTTGGAGAGACAGCCCAACAGCAGGCGTTCCAGGCCCACGCTCACCGTGGCGAGCTCTCGCGGCGCGAGGAGCCTGCGCTGCGGCTCTGAGCCCTCCTCATGCGCAGGCGGATAGGTGCCCGTACACAGCCGATACGCCGTCACCCCGAGCGCGTAGACGTCATCGGCGGGGCCCGCCTGGTAGGACTCTCCTCTCGTCATCCGGTGGGCCCAGGCCCAGCGCACCGCCTCGGGAGCCCGGTAGTGGGAGGTACCCGGCGGCAGCAGCGTGTCCGTCAGGGCCTTGGCGCCTGCGTAGGTGCCACCTCCCCAGTCCAGCAACACGGCGCGGCCCCCGGCGGTCACGAGGATATTGTCCCCCTTCACGTCCCGGTGCACTCCCCCGTCCGCGTGCACGAGCGCGAGCGCCGACGCCAACCGCGCCAGCACGTGCAGGAGCTCGCGGGAGGTGGGCTTGTGCACGCGGGCCCACTCGTACAAGAGCCTGCCCTGCACCCACTCCATGACGACATAGGGGAAGACTCGCCCATCGGGTCCGGTCCACCGGCCCGTGTCCTCGAAGCGTGGAATGGAGGGGTGCACCCCACGCTGGAGCAGCTCGGCCTCTCGTTGGAAGCGTGGATCCTCGGGGTGCAGGGCGATCTTCAGCGCGAAGGGGCCGGCTTCGGGATGACCGGCGCGCTCGACTCGGTAGATGGCGCCGAAGGAACCAAAATCATGCAGCTCGAGGATGCGCCAGGGGCCTACCCACGAGCCGAGCACGAAGGCGCGAGGGTCTGTGGATGGGGGGTGAGACATGGGGACGCTCCAGAGGCAAGGCGGGCCTGCTTGCCGGTACACACTACCGGATAGGTGGGGCGCCACACCAGGGATGTGCTCGGTCACACAGCCCCGCGCCCCATGTGCTACGAATCCAGCTCACGCATGCGATCCTTCCTCGGCCTCCTGCTCCTCGTGGTGCTCACCAGTTGCCGCACGGAAAAGGACATCCAGCGGGACTACGCGAAGACCCTGAGGCCGGCGGCCGTGGAGGCCACCCCCGCCCCCG
>NZ_JBJMQP010000067.1:0-4903 GCF_045802625.1 Hyalangium sp.
ACAGGTGTTCCACCGGCTGCCTTCGGGCACGGCCATGATGCGGAGCGCGAAGGCCCCGCCGCGCCGTGCAGCAGCCGTACGGAGTGCCCACGGCGCGGTACGGCGCGGTTGCTGACGGTGCAGATCCCTATCACCCGCCAATGGGCTTGGCTTCCGGGCGCGCGATGAGGCCCGCGCGGTCGAGCAGGTTGCGCACGCGCACGGTGAAGGCCACGTGCTCGGGGTTGCTCGCCGTCATGGGCTCGGGGGAGAGGACAAGGAGCCAGCCCAGCGTGCCCACCGGCTCGATGCGCACGGGCGCGGGTAGCGGCGGCAACGTGCCCAAGCGGCGCGTAAGGTACGTCAGCCAGCCCACCCGCACCTCATCGCCCTCTTTCTCCACGAGGCGTACCATTTCGGTGGAACTGGCCATGGCGGAGTCGGGGTCCCACGCCGTGGCGACACAGGTGAGCACCTCGGCCAGCACGGGGGCGCTCAGAATGCGCTCCCGCCCCGGGCCCAGCTCGGGCGGGTAGAGGAGGCACGAATTGGGTACTCCCCGGGAGTATCCACCGCAATGAAATTCGAGGCGGGTCCGTTCCAGGGTCTTCGCATTCCACACGAACTCACTGAAGCCCAGCTCCTCGATGATCTTCTTACCGACATCCGTACGGTTCCTCCCGCGACGGAACAACTCCTCCCACTCTTCCACTTCTGGGCGAACCGGGTAACCCGGCAACCCTCGGGGGGCACCACGCCCTCCCCGGTACCATTGGGCAAACGTCGGGTCACACCGCGCCAGCATGTGGAAGAAGAGCTCGGCGCGCCGGGCACACTCCAGCGCCGTCTCCTTGCGTGGCCCCCAGTAGGCTCCCAGATAGTAGTCCTCATGCATGCGCGCTCCTCACCGTGTTGGCGGCGTATGGACGACTTTGATGTTCTTCCACTTACTTCTCTCGAAGAGCTTGCGAAGGAAGTTCGCGAACTCCTCCTCGGCCACGTGCCAGACCACCGGTAGCCCCAGGTGCTCGGCAAGCTCGGACTGCCTTCTGGCTTGCTTCATCAGCTCCTTGTAGCCCTTTCCCACTTCGAACCAGGGCTGGACCGTGCCGACTTTCGTGAGGAATTTCTTGTAGCTGGCCCCTTTGGCCTCGAGCAACTCAAGGCCATTGAAACCATCGAACTCCACCGCACCAATCATGTAGACGTACCAGGCGGGCCGTCCGGTTATCTGCTCCTGGAAGTCCAGGGCCTGCTGGGACTCGGTCGTCGGCTTCTTGTACGTCCACTGGCCGGGTCTCCGCGGTGAAGCCTTCGGGGTGGGTTTGCCCGCCTTGCCGCTCGCGCCGCTGCTCTTTCCCTGCCCCTTGCCCGCCATGTGCAGGACGGAGAGGGCGCCGAGGTCCACGCTCACCGTGGTGGCCGTCGTGCCTTCGGCCACCACGACGCCACCCAGCACCAGCTCGCCCTCGGCCGTGAGCGACACCACCGGCAGCTCCGCTCCCAGTCCGGTGATGCCGCCCACCGTGGCCTGTGCGCCGCCGAGCAGTGCGAGCACGTGCGTGGACAGGCGCGCGGCCTCGCGTATCTGGTCCTCGTGGGACAGGGTGCCGTAGTGCGCGAAGTACTCGGGCGAGGAGGCGATGAGCACCGCCACCGTGATGGGCAACTGCGTGAGGCCCTCCACGGTGCGGATGGGGTGGACGATGGTGCCGGCCAACGCCACGGCCATCTCCGTCAGGGCTTGCTGCCCGCCGTCGAGCGCGGCGTTGACCGGGTCCCTCCCCAGGCTCAGCTCGGCCAGGGGTGGGCCGTCCGCGCGCCGCAAGGCCTCGGTGACGGGGTAGAGGACGCCCCCGTGGGAGAAATAGCAGTCGCCCACCCGCAGCAGGCCCACCTTCCACTCGCCCTGCTCGAGCTCGAGCGGGCCCATGCGCTGGAGCGGGGTGCCGGTGAGCGCGGACACCAGGTAGCCGTCCGGGCGCACCATCACGAGGAAGCCGAAGCGCTCGGCCCGCCACTTCAGGTCGGCGTACTCCACGCGCTCGCCCCCGGCGAGCACCTCGCGCAGCAGCCAGAACAGCAGCCGGCGCGGGGCGAAGCTCTGGGGCGTCGCGCGCGTCTTCGCCAACCGGCCCAGCAGCTCACGCGCCTGCTCCTGGTAGAGCGCCGCACCTGGCGGATGCCGGGCCTCCTCCCCGAGGCCGCTGGCCTCCTGCGCCGCCTGGAAGAGGTCCACCGTCTGCTCGGGGAAACCGCCCGCGCTTCCTGTCTCCGCTGTCACGGGCGAGTCCACTGACTGCCAGGTACCAGCGTCATGGCGCCAGGAGGTGGCGCGTGAATGAAGCCCCACGCTGCCACTCAGGCTCCCGAGGGGATGGCCCGTGGCGCACCCGCCCAGCGTCACCAGCGCCAGCATCGCCAGGAGCAACGAGCCGGCGCCGGTCCTTCTCCCCTGCGCCCGCGTGGAATCCTGCTTCATCATGAGCGGCCCCCTGGAAGTACAACCAACCCAGAGGATGGTACATGGGTCCAACAACCCATCAGGGCATGGCTCCCGGCCGCTGACACCTGGAGGATACGGACCTCGAGAACCGAGGCGAATATGCCCGAGGGACACAAGAAACGGACGCCGCTCAGCCTCCACATGGGGGAAGTGGCGCGCGAGGCGCGCAGGAAGGCCGGGTTGACACAGGAGGAGGTGGCCGGCCGCATCGGCCTCGTCACCGAGGTGTATGGCCGCTTCGAGCGCGGCGACATGCTCCCCAGCGTGCCCACGTTGGTGCGGCTGTGCCGCGTCTTGCGCTTGGATGGCAACGAGGTGCTGGGTCTATCCTCCAAGCAGACGCTCACGTGGATGGAACAGTCACTCCCGGAGAGCGAGGAGCCGCCCGGCGTGCGGCGTCTCGTTCGCACGCTGCGCCAGTTGAGCCCACGGCAACTCCGGGCACTATCCATCATGGCCAACACCCTGCTGATGGACGACGAGACGGAGCGCTGAGCGAGACGTTCCGGGTGGACGTTCCCTGGAGACCCGCTACCGACGCGGAGCCCGGGCGGGCCAGGGCCCGAACGCGGCGGCTACGGGAACGTCACGTTGCCAAGGGTGACGGTGCGCGTGCGCCCGGCGTCCCAGAGCGTGAGGGTGTATGCGCTCCGGGCCTCCTCCGGCGTGGCCTGAACCTCCACCACGACGCGGCCCCGGTCGAAACGCCCTGCCGCGGCGGGGAGGATGGGCTCGGGCGCCCAGAGCGCCAGGGGCTTCAACACCTCGCGGCTCGCCCAGGGGCGGTGCGTCCCGGGTGGGCGGATGCGGGGCAACACGCACCTCCTCGGAACGTGAGGGGGATGCGGGTGCGGCACGAGCAGTTCGTCGTGGCCCGCAGCTTCGACGCGGACACTTGCACGCAGTACGGCATGTACCGCCTGCGCGCCCTGCTCCGCTACCTGGATGCGGTCAGCGCCACCGCTCCGGCGGATCCGAGCACCGTGGTCCTCGACGTGCCGCAGGACGACGACAAGGTGGTGAAGAAGCCCTTCGTCGAGTGCAGCGTGGACGACGTGGAGAGCGCCACGCGGGCGAAGCGGGCCCCGATCGCGGCGCGTGTGCCCGTACCGGACAAGGCGCGCCTGCTGTTCTTCGAGGACAGCATCTTCCAGAGCTTCAACGGGGTGGCTGAGGTCCGCTTCACCGCGAACAACCGTGACGGGACGACGCTGATCAACCTGCAGGGCGTGCCGATGGCGGAGGTGCCGCAGCTCATCCAGGCGCTCCAGCAGGGACTGCAGGCCCAGCCCTCGCTGGCCGCGAAGTAGGCCCAGACAGGCGCGAGTGAGGTAACCGGGCGGGGCGGGAGGCCGACCAGGCATGGCGGTGTCCCTCCCCGCCCTTTTCTCGCCGAGCTTCAGTGGTCACCCAAGAGGATGCAACCCATGGAAACACTTCAGGAAGCCGAACGTGAACTGACATTGGAGGAGATACGCGACCGCATCCGCGATTACGTCAAGCAGGCCAGCGATGCGCAGGTCTACATCTCCGCGTTCTACTCTTATTTCAAATGGCAGAGCCTGAATGCGGGCCCCGAGTACAAGAACGCCCCGGACTATCTCTGCAGGCACATCCCCAGCCTCACACGGGAGGATCTGAGCTGGTACGAGAACTCGTCCAAGGGATTCGGCCTCGGCGTCCTCCTCTATTATGGATTGAAGAACCTGCGTGCCCTGCGCAACTACGCGAAGGCCGCTAAAATCACCGTGCCTTCCCCAGACCCGAGCTTCACGGTCGTGCAGGTGCCGCAACCGGACGGCACGACGGTGGACAAGCCCTTCTGGAGCTGCCGCCTGGATGAGATGCAGCGGGCGGCGCGAGTGAAGCGGAAGCCAGCTCCCAAGACACGGGCTCCCGTGTCCGACATGGTGCGCTGGCTGTATCTGGGGGACAGCCTCAACCGGCACTTCAAGGATGTGGCACCGGTTCGCATCGACATGCGCCAGGAGAGTGGAATGGCACTCGTCACCGTGCGCGACGTGCCCATGGCGGAGATGGAGCGGCTCATCAAGGCGCTCCGGGCTGGCATGGATGCGCAACCCTTCGCGCTGAAGGACGAGAACCGCAGCGCCGCGTGACATGTGGCAACCTCGTGGGGAGGGGCACCGACCAGACATGGCAGGTGTTCCCTCCCTGTTCTTTTTTCACAGGTGTTCCACCGGCTGCCTTCGGGCACGGCCATGATGCGGAGCGCGAAGGCCCCGCCGCGCCGTGCAGCAGCCGTACGGAGTGCCCACGGCGCGGTACGGCGCGGTTGCTGACGGTGCAGATCCCTATCACCCGCCAATGGGCTTGGCTTCCGGGCGCGCGATGAGGCCCGCGCGGTCGAGCAGGTTGCGCACGCGCACGGTGAAGGCCACGTGCTCGGGGTTGCTC
>NZ_JBJMQP010000068.1:0-16885 GCF_045802625.1 Hyalangium sp.
CTGCTGGAGGCCGAGCGCGCTCGCCGAGGCCAGCCGGACAAGCTGGGCGCAACCCAGGCCCTCGCGCTCACCCAGGGCAGCCTGCTCAAGCAGGAGTTCGATCTGTCCACCCACGCGCACCATGACGGCTGGCGGGTGGGCGCCGTCATCGCGGACGTGCAGGGGATGATCACCGTCAACGCGCGCTTCGGCTTCGGCGTGGGAGACGCCGTGCTCAAGGCCACCGTGGACTCACTGGCCGCGCAGTACCCGGGCGCGAAGGTGGTCCGCATCCACCCGGACGCCTTCGCCGCGCTGCTCACGCCCACCTCCCAGCTCACGGTCCAACCCGAGCAGAAGGAGGCCACGCGCAAGCGGCTCGCCGAGGATGTGGCGAAGGTGCTCCCCGCGGGCACCGCCGCGCAGGACGTGCCCGCGCACACGGTGACGCTGCTGGAGTTCACCGTGGATCAGCCGTCCCACTGGCAGGTGCTGGGGCCGCTCTTGTGGGCCGAGCTGGAGCGGGCCCACGTCCTGGAGCGCCAGGAGCGGACGAAGGACGTCGTGCAGCGCAGGCGCATCCGCCTGGACGGCTTCGTCCCCGGTCCGGCTACTCCTCGAGGATGAACTTGCGCGGGTTCTGCGGGATGCCGTTCACCCGGACTTCATAGTGCAGGTGCGGACCCGTGGAGCGGCCCGTGTTGCCCACCGCCGCGATCAGCGCGCCCCGCTTGATGTGGTCCCCGGCCTTCACCATCAGCCGGGACAGGTGCCCGTAGCGCGTCTTGATGCCGTAGCCGTGGTCGATGACGATCACGTTGCCGTAGCCGCCCTCGAGGCCCGCGAACACCACCGTGCCGTCCGACGGCGAGTACACTTCCTTGCCGTGCGGCGCCGCGATGTCGAGGCCCTGATGCATCACTCGCTCGGCCGTGTACGGATCCAACCGCTGACCGAAGTCGCTCGTCACCCAGCCGCGCGCCGGCCAGATGGACGGCGTGGACGCCAGCAGCGACTTCTGATCCTGGAAGTACGCCTGCAGCTCCTGGAGGCTCTGCTCCTGCCGGGTGGCCTCCGCCGACAGCTTGTCCAGCCGCCCCATCAGCGCGTTGGGCGTCTCCTGGGTGGTCAGCTGCGTGAACTGGGTGTCCGAGTTGGTGGGCGTGGTGGTGCCCGGCTCGGACTCGGTGGGGCCCATGGCCAGGTTGCGCTGCGGATCCGACAGCAGGGTGATGGCGCGCAGCTTCTGGTCGAACCGCTCCACCCGGTCCAGCGTGGAGCCAATGTGCTCGATGCGCTCACGCACCGACTTGAGCTGGGTGCGCATCGTGAGGTTCTCCTCCCTCAGGATGCGGTTCTCCGCGGCGTCCTGCGCCACGCGGAAGTAGTGAAACGTGGCCCCCGCGGCCATCCCCACCATCAGAACCACTCCCACGCCGAGCTGCACGAGGAAGGATTTCTGGATGTGGAAGCGCTTGACCGGGGCGTTGTGGTCCGAGACCACAATGAGGGTGTAGGACTGTTTCGCCAAGCAACAACTCCCCTAAGTGCTCACTCTGTGGGCTCTACGGCGCACAAACCTAAGTCGTCGGCTTCCGCGCCACACCTCCCGCCCTCGCCCATCCCCTCGGCGTCCGTCAGTCAGCGGCATTTCGCCGGAACTGGAACAGTTTGCGCAGCTATCATCCACGTTTCCAAAGTGTCAAGGTGAACAGACTCTCCGTCACACCTGGAACGCTCCGCCTACAGGCGATGATCCATCACGCCTGCATTTGTACAACGATGACGGTGATGTTGTCGTCACCGCCCCGCTCATTGGCCATGTCGATGAGGCGCTTGGGCACGTCCTTGAAGTTGGGCGTGCTCTGCACGAGCTCATGGATCTCCTTGTCCTCGAGCATGTTGGCCAGGCCGTCCGAGCAGAGCAGGAAGACGTCATTGGGCTCGGAGATGACGCCCATCACGTCCACCTGGACCTCCTCCTCGAAGCCCACGGAGCGGGTGATGATGTTCTTGTAGCGGGAGTGCTTGGCCTCCTCGGGCGTGATCATCCCCGCTTTGATCTGCTCGTTGACGAGCGAGTGGTCCTCGCTGATCTGCTGGATCAGCTCTCCGCGGATCAGATAGGCGCGGCTGTCGCCCACGTGCGCGAAGAAGGCCTGATCATCCCTCACCACCAGGGAGATGACGGTGGTGCCCATGCCGGACAGGCGTGGGTCCTCCTGGGCGGCGGTGTAGATGGCCAGGCACGCCTTCTCCACGGCGCCGCGCAGCGCCTCGGGGATGAGGGCGTCCTGAAGGTTGGGCGTGGAGACGAACGGGTTGTCCCGGCTCTCCCGCGCTCGACGCAGCTCCTTGTCGATGGTCTCGACGGCGATGCGCGAGGCGGTGCCACCACCCGCGTGGCCGCCCATGCCGTCCGCCACGACGTAGAGCTGGAGCTCTTCGTCGACGAGGAAGCTGTCTTCGTTGTGGTTGCGCTTCCGACCGACGTCGGTGAGGCCCGCCGAGACGACCTTCATGTGAGGTGCCGCGCTCTGTCCTGCGGTTTTGGACACATTCCGATGCTATGTGACGACTTCGAGCGGAGCAAGGACGCGAATTTGCCGTCCCTTCTCAGGCGCTTTGCCGAAGCCGCCCCCTAGACCCACCACCAGGCGCCGGCTCGCGCCTGGGACGGGGGGTTGCCCCCAGGGACCGGTGGGCTGAACGCACCAGGGCCTCGGCCGCTCCCAGGGCCTCCCGGGTCACCTCCACGCCGGACAGCATCCGAGCCAGCTCCTGCGTCCGCTCGGCCCCCGCGGCCAGGGGCAGCACCTCGGAGACGGTGCGCTCTCCCTTGAGCCCCTTGCGGATGAGCAGGTGGGCGTCCGCATAGGCGGCCACCTGGGGAAGGTGGGTGATGCACAGCACCTGCCGGTGGCCGCTGACCTCCTTGATCATGCGCCCCACCACGTCCGCGATGGCCCCGCTCACCCCCGAGTCCGCCTCGTCCAGTACGTAACAGCCACACCCATCACTGTCGGCCAGGGCTCGCTTGAGGGCGAGCAGCAGCCGGCTGGCCTCACCGCCCGAGGCCACCTTCGCCAGAGGGCGCGGCGGCTCGCCGGGGTTGGCGCTGAAGAAGAACTCCACCTCGTCCAGGCCCTCGGGCCGGAGCATGCCGCCGGGCGTCACGCGCACCTCGAAGGCCGCCTTGCCCAGGGCCAGCCCCGCCAGCCCCTCCCGCACCTGGAGCGAGAACTCACCCGCACAGGCAGCACGAGCCCGCGACAGAGCTGTAGCACTCTCTCTCGCGCGCACCTCGGCCGAGTGCCGCTCCTTCGCGAGCTGCTCGAGGATCTCCTGCCGGTTCTCCAGGGTGGACAGCTCCGTCTCCAGCTCGCCGCGCTTCTGGAGCACCCCTTCCAAGGAGGTGCCGTGCTTGCGGCACAGCCGCTTGATGGCGTCCAGGCGCTCCTCGACCTCGCCCAGCCGGGCCGGATCCGACTCGAGCCCCTCCGAGTAGCGGTTCAGCCGGCGCTGGACCTCCTCCAGCTCCGCCATCGCCGTGCTCAGCGACTGGGCGATGGGCCCGAGCGTCGCATCACACCGCACCGCATCGTTGAGCAGCCCCATGGCCCGCCCCACCGTCTCCAGCGCGGAGCTCTCCTCGCCGGAGATGAGCAGCTCGGCCTCGGCGGACTGGCGCTTGAGCTTCTCCGCCCCGCCCAGCCGGCGACGCTCGACATCCAGCCTGGCGTCCTCTCCCGGCTCGGGGTCCAGGCGGTTGATCTCATCCAGCTGGAAGCGCAGGAACTCGGCGCGCTCGCGCACGCGGGCCTCGTCGCCGCCCAGCGACTCCATCCGCGCCTCCACCTCGCGCAGCGCCGCGTAGTGCTGGCCGTACACCCCGAGCGCCTCGCTCAGGTTGCCGTACTTGTCCAACAGCGTGCGGTGCAGGCTGGAGTCGAACAGGCTCACGTGCTCGTGCTGGCCGGCGATGTCCACCAGCCCCCGGGTGAGCCGGGCCAGGACGCCCACCGTCACCATCGAGCCGTTCACGTACGCCTTGCCGCGCCCGTTGCGCCCCACCACCCGGCGCACCAGCACCTCTTCACCCAGATCCGGGATGCCCAGCTCCTCCAGGCGCTCGCCCATGGCGGGGGTGCGCGCGAAGACGCCCTCCACCGAGGCCTCGTCGCGCCCCGCCCGGATGACATCCGCGTCCGCACGGCCGCCCAGCAGCAGCCCAAGTGCATCCACGAGGATGGACTTGCCTGCGCCGGTCTCGCCCGTGAGCACGGTCAAACCGGCCCCGAACCCCACCTCCACCTCTTCAATCACCGCCACGTTCGAAATCCGAAGTCCCAGCAGCACACGCCCTCCGATATCCGCTTGGAGCCCTGGCACTGAACACCCTAGCAGGTAATGAGGACACTGCACAGACGTTCCGTGCAAGCGCGTGCTTGCCGGGGGGGTGGGAGAGTGAGCGGTGCGACAGCTCAGAGCTCGGTGAACAGGTCCTGAATGTCCTCTTCCGTCAAGGACTTACCGAAGTCCCCATCGCCCCCGAGCACCCCCGCGGCCAGGTCCTTCTTCCGCTTCTGGAGCGAGAGGATCTTCTCCTCCACGGTGCCACGGGTAATGAGCTTGTAGCTGATGACGGCCCGCGTCTGTCCGATGCGGTGGGTTCGATCCGTGGCCTGGTCCTCGACGGCCGGGTTCCACCATGGATCGTAGTGGATGACGTAGTCGGCGGCCGTGAGGTTGAGGCCGGTGCCGCCCGCCTTGAGGCTGATGAAGAACAGCGGGGGGCCATCCGGACGGTTGAAGTCATCCACCTTGGCCATGCGGTCCTTGGTGCGCCCGTCCAGGTAGAGGTACTTCAGCCCGCGCTTGTCGGCCTCGTTCTTGAGCAGCTCCAGCATCTCGGTGAACTGGCTGAACACGAGCGCGCGGTGTCCCTCCGCCACCAGGTCATCCACGAGCTGGCCGAAGCGCTCCAGCTTGGCGCTGGAGGGCAAGAGCGTGTTGGGCGGCAGCTTGAGCAGGCGCGGATCGCAGCACACCTGCCGCAGCCGCATCAGCGCGGCGAGAATCGACACGCGGCTGCGCTTGAAGCCCACCTTCTCGATGCTCTCGTGGACCTTGCGGCGGCTCTCCTCGAGCACCTCGCGATAGAGCGCGGCCTGGCCGGGCTCCATCTCGCACCACGCGACGCTCTCCGTCTTCGGAGGCAAGTCGCTGGCCACCTCCGTCTTCAGCCGGCGCAGGATGAACGGCTGGATGCGGCGGCGCAGCCTGTCTCTCGCGCCCATGTCGTTGGCCACCTGGATGGGCTGCTCGTAGCGATCGCTGAAGCCCTCCGCGCTGCCGAGGAAGCCCGGCATGAGGAAGTCGAACAGGCTCCACAGCTCGCTGAGGCGGTTCTCCAGCGGCGTGCCCGTGAGGGCCAGGCGCGTGTCGCTCGGCAGCGACTTGCAGGCCTGCGCCGTGGCGCTGTCCGCGTTCTTGATGTTCTGCGCCTCGTCGAGGATGACGTAGCGGAAGCCCACCTGCGAGAGCTGCTCCAAGTCCCGCCGCACCAGGGCGTAGGACGTCAGCACCAGATCCACGTCCTTGAGGTCCTCGGCGCGCTCCTTGCGGTCCTGGCCGTGCCACACCATGGTCTTCAGCGCCGGAGTGAAGCGCTCGGCCTCGCGCTCCCAGTTGGCGAGCACGCTGGTGGGAGCCACCACGAGCGACGGCTTGTGGCCCTCCTCGTTGTTCACCTTTTGCAGCAGGCTCAAGGACTGGATCGTCTTTCCCAGACCCATGTCGTCCGCGAGGATGCCGGACAGGCCGTGCCGGTGCAGGAACCAGAGCCATGACAGGCCCGTCTCCTGGTAGTGGCGCAGGGTGGCGTTGAGCCCCTCGGGCATGGCCACCTTGGGCACGCCGTTGGTGTCGCGCAGCGCCATCATCGCCTGGCGCGCCTTGGCCTCTACCTCGGTGAACTCGCCCAGATCCGCGAGCAGATCCAGCGCCACCGCCTGGTGCAGCGGCAGCCGCGTGCGCGTGCGGCCCGGCATCGCGCCGGCTTCCTCCAGGATGTCCGCCACGCGCTTGAGCTCGGCGGGGTCCGCCTCCGCGAAGGAGCCGTCCTTGAGCGGCACGAAGCGTCGGCCAGACTCCAGCCACATGCGCACCGCGCCCAGGTCCACCGCCTGATCATCGGTGACGAACTCGGCGTCGAGATCGAACCAGTTCACCCCGCTCATCCCCACGCGGATGCGCGGGCGGAGCTTCGCGCGCAGGCGCACCTTGGGGGCCTGCACACCGAAGCGCTCCCAGGACTCCGGCAGCGAGCCGAGGCCGCGCGCCCAGAACTCCAGCGCCGCGTCTCCGCTGACCTCGTAGGCGTGGGACTGTCCCTCGTAGCGCAGGCCCAGCTCCGTGAGCTGCTTGCCGGCCGTGCGCTCCAGCTCCTCGCGGCGCCGGTAGAGCTTGCGGCTCTCGCTGCCCACGCCGCTGGCGTAGCCCAGATGGGTGGCGGTGGGAGACACCGGCACCGTCGTCTGCCCGTAGCGCGCCGCGAGCAGCACCTTCACCTTGTCCGGAGTGCCCTCCAGCGTGAGCACGAAGTGCGGCTCCACCGACTCGTCCACGTCGAGGTTGTCCGCCTTGAGCACCATGCGGAAGCGCGGCAGGTGCGCGGCGAAGAACGTCAGCACGCGATCGAGCTGCGCCGCCGGGAAGGACATGGTCGGCTCGAGCAGCCACTTGCGCAGCAGCCGGGGCGGGAAGTCCGGCTCCACCTGGTGCAGCGACTGGGCCTGGATGGCCCACGTGCGCCGGCCCGCCAGGAGGATCACATCCTTGAGCGGGTAGCCCACGCCATCGGGGAAGAGCAGCTCGATGCGCGCGGTGGCTCCGTCCGGCCGGGACTCGAGGTGGATCTGCGGACGCACCGGCGCGTCCGAGTACACCAGCTGCGTGCCTCGGTAGATGACCCGGCGCTGACGCAGCAGATCGAGGATCTCTCCCAGGTCCTCGTCAGAGAGGACGATGCGCGAGTCATACCGGTGCTCGTGCCTGGCGAGCACGAGGAACACGCGCTCGTCGGCCGGAGCGATGCGCGTGCCCGCCTGGAGCAGGCGCTTGACGTGCACGGGGCCCTTCATCTGGGCGTCCTGGCGGCGCACGTCCATCACCCAGTGGCGTCCGCCCGTGCCCGTGTTCGCGGGCGTCAAGCGATAGAGGAACTCGTAGTCCGGCTGCGAGGAGAGCCCCAGCCAGCTCTCCACCTTCGCCAGCGCCGGCAGGTTCACCGGATCCGCCGCGGGCGGGTACTCCGGGACGGCGACCTCCTCCTCAGGCTCGGCGGCTTCGGGAGAATCCGTGGGCTCGGCGGCCTCGACGGGCTTGCTCTCGACCGGCGGCGTGGCTGGCGCGGGCGCGGCGGCCGGCCTGGGAGGCGGACGGAAGCGCGCGGCATAGATGAGCGCCGCGGCCACCACGTGCTTGCAGTGCGGCCCGTAGGTGTTCCAGGAGGGGCACGAGCACCGGGAGGTGACCTTGCCGTCCTTGGGCTCGAGGGCGACCTCGTAGCGCTCGCCGGACGAGCCGGCGACCTGGGCGCGGATCAGATCTCCTTCGCGATGGAGGCCGAAGACGCGGCGGGTCTCCGCCACCTCGCGGCCTTTCTTGAAGGTGGTGGGCTGCACTTCGGCCTTCAGGGCGCGCAGCCACTGGCCGTCCTGCGGCGGGAGAGATTCTCGGGTGTCGACAGTCGATTGCACGGGTCGCAGAGGCCCCAGACGAGGGGAATCCCCCCGCATACCACAGAGATGGCTCGCCGCGTCGACGGGAAAACGAGTCCCGTTCAGCCAGGAGCAAACCGCACCCCCAGACAGCGCGCGGCTGTGAGAGCATGAACGCCTGTCATGGCGCCTCCCGTCCGCCCCCGTGTCCTCGTCACCCGCCAGCTCCCTGGAGAGGCCCTCGGCCGACTGAGCAGGCATGTGGAACTGCGCGTGTGGGAGGACGAGCTGCCTCCACCTCGCGAGGCCCTGCTGGAGCTCGTACACGGAGTGGACGGGATGATCACCCTGCTCACCGATCGGGTGGACGGGCCACTGCTCGCCGCGTCTCCCTCCCTCCGAGCCGTCAGCAACGTGGCGGTGGGGTACGACAATATCGACGTACTGGCATGTACGGCACGCCGCATCCCCGTGGGCAACACGCCCGGGGTGCTGACGGAGACCACGGCGGACTTCGCCTTCGCGATGCTGATGGGCCTGTCGCGCCGGGTGGCCGAGGCGGATGCATACGTGCGAGCGGGCCGCTGGCGCACGTGGTCCCCCACCCTGCTCTTGGGCTCGGACATCCATGGGGCGACGCTCGGGCTGGTGGGCCTGGGACAGATTGGTGCCGCGGTGGCTCGGCGCGCCCGGGGGTTCGGGATGCGCGTGCTGTACCTCAACCGCCATGCCCGCCCGGAGCTGGAGGCGGAGCTGGGGGTGCAGCGCGTGGACAAGGCCACCCTGCTGGCCGAGTCGGACTTCGTCAGCCTTCATGTTCCGCTCAACCCGGAGACGCGCCACTGGCTGGGCCGCGCCGAGCTGGCCGCGATGAAGCCCGGCGCGATGCTCATCAACACCGCGCGGGGCTCCGTGGTGGATCAGGCCGCGCTGGCCGAGGCGCTCGCCCAGGGGAAGCTGGGAGGCGCGGCGCTCGATGTCACGGATCCCGAGCCGCTGCCCATGGACAGCCCTCTGCTGAAGCTGCCGAATGTGCTCATCGCGCCGCACATCGCGAGCGCGAGCCATGCCACCCGAGGCCGCATGGCCTCCATGGCCGTGGACAACCTGCTGGCCGCGCTGGATGGCCGGCGACCTCCTCACTGCGTCAATCCGGAGCTCTTCCCATGATCGCTGACGTCTCCCTCGCCGATGAAGTCAAGGCGCGCCTGCGCGACGTCCAGGACTTCCCTCGTCCGGGCATCGTCTTCAAGGACATCACCCCACTGCTGGCCGATCCGGTGCTCTTTGGCCGCGTCATCAATGCGATGGCCGCGCCCTTCCGCGGCCAGCACGTCACGAAGGTCATCGGGGTGGAGGCTCGTGGCTTCATCCTCGGCGCGCCCGTGGCGCTCGCGCTCAACGCGGGCTTCGTCCCCGCGCGCAAGCCCGGGAAGCTGCCCCACCGCACCGTGGTCGAGCGCTACTCGCTCGAGTACGGCACCGACGGGCTGGAGATCCACCAGGACGCGGTCCTCCAGGGCGAGCGCGTGGTCATCGTGGATGATGTGCTGGCCACCGGCGGCACGGCCGAGGCCACGGCGAAGCTCGCCTCGAAGCTGGGCGGGGAGCTGATGGGCTTCAGCTTCCTGATGGTGCTCGGCTTCCTGGATGGCGCCAAGCGCCTGGGCGCCGACCGCGTGCGCAGCGTCATCACCCTGTAGGCCCTGCTCGCCCTCCGCGTGGCGTTGACACCCGCCCCAGGCCTGTTTATAAATTGGTCATACAACCAATAAACAGGAAGCCACCGTGGGCCGTCCATCGAACACCGAGGAGCGTCGTCAGCAGATCGTCGCGGGGCTGCTGCGTGTCATGGCCGAGCGCGGCTACGAGCGCGCTTCGGTGGCGGAGATCGCCAAGGCCGCGGGCCTGAGCCAGGGGCTGGTGCACTACCACTTCGAGGACAAGCAGGAGATCCTCCTGACGCTGGTGGAGCAGCTCTCGGCGCGAGTGCGTGAGCGGGTGGCGTCGCGGCTGGCGCGGGTGAGGGGGGCTGATGCGCGGGCGCGGGTGGATGCGTTCCTGGACTCCTTCCTGGCCACGGGAGCGGACGCGGATCCGGCCTCGGTGGCGAGCTGGGTCACCATCAGCGCGGAGGCCATCCGGCAGCCCGAGGTGCGCGCCATCTACGAGAAGGTGGTGCGGACGGACCTCGAACAGCTGGAGGAGCTGGTGGGCGCGGTGACGGGGAAGCGGCGGGCCCGAACCGTGGCCGCCGGGCTCTTCGCGGCGATCCAGGGCTACTTCGTGCTCGCCGCGTCGGTGCCGGGGCTGGTGCCTCCGGGCTCGGCGGCGAACACCTTGAAGCGCATGGCGGCGGGGCTGCTCGACGCCGCACAACCCTTGGAGGAGTCATGAAGACCTCGACGAAGATCGGTCTGCTGTCGAGCCTCTATCTCTCGCAGGGACTTCCCTACGGGTTCTTCACCCAGGCGCTGCCGGCGCTGCTGCGCAAGCAGGGCATGTCGCTGCCCGACATCGGCCTGACGAACCTGCTCGCGCTGCCGTGGGCGCTCAAGTTCCTCTGGTCGCCGCTCATGGACCGGTATGGCTCGGAGCGGCTCGGACGGCGGCGCGGATACATCCTGCCGCTGCAGTTCCTCGCGGCGGGCGTCCTGCTGCTCCTCGCGCTGCCGTCTGGCGGAGTGAGCACCCACTGGCTCCTGGGAGTCGTGCTGCTGGTCAACCTGCTGGCGGCGACCCAGGACGTGGCCACGGATGGGCTCGCGGTGAACATCCTCGAGGCTCGGGAGATGGGGCTCGGCAACGGGGTGCAGGTGGCGGGCTACCGGGTGGGGATGATCCTCGGGGGCGGGCTGATGCTCATCGTCTTCGACGCGGCGGGGTGGCGGCCCACCTTGCTGAGCCTCGGAGCCATGCTGCTGCTGGCCACGGTTCCCATCGCCCTGTACCGCGAGCCGCCTTCCGCGCCCCCGGCTCCCGAGAGCCTGGGGCTGACCTGGTGGCTCAAGCGTCCCAAGGCGGGCGGCTGGCTGCTGCTGCTCGTCATCTACAAGGCGGGCGAGGCGCTCGCGACGGGCATGCTGCGCACCTTCCTCGTGGACGCGGGGCTCAGCCTCACGGACCTGGGGTGGATGCTCGGAGGCGTGGGCTTCACCGCGGGGCTCGTGGGCGCGCTGGTGGGTGGGGCGCTCGTGAATCGGCTCGGGCACCGGCGCGCGTTGATCCTCTTCGGCATCACCCAGGCCGGGGCCGTGCTGCTCTACGCGCTCGCCGCGCGGGGCGCCTCCCTGGCCCTGCTCACGCTCGTCTGCGGCACCGAGCACCTCACGAGCGGCATGGCCACCGCGGCCCTCTTCACCGTGATGATGGTGGAGAGCCGACCCGAGTACGCCGGGACCGACTACACCGTGCAGGCCTCCATCGTCGTCATCGCCACGGGCTCGGCGGCGGCCATCAGCGGATTCACCGCGCAGGCGCTCGGCTACGAGGGGCACTTCCTCCTGGCCGCCGCGCTGTGCATGGTGGGCGCGGTCTACGTGCTGCTCGCCTTCCATCCGCCCCGGGCGTTCGCGCCTCGGGACACTCCGGAGGTGTCGTCATGACCATCGCCGTGTACGCCGGCAGCTTCGACCCGGTCACCGCGGGTCACCTCTCGGTCATCCGCCAGGCGGCGCGTCTCTTCGGCCACCTGGTGGTGGTGGTGGCCATCAACCCGAACAAGCGCACGCTGCTCAGCGTGGCGGAGCGGATGGAGCTGCTGCATGAGGCAGTGGCCCTCCACCCCAACGTCAGCGTGTCCAGCACGGAGGGACTCGTCGTCGAGTATGCGAGGGCCATCGGCGCCAGCGTCCTGCTGCGCGGGGTGCGCGGTGCCACCGATGCCCAGTTCGAGACGGAGCTGGCGCAGACCAATCGAGCGCTGGCGCCGGACCTCGCCACCCTCTTCCTCCCAGCAGAAGCCCACCTCGCGGAGGTGAGCAGCAGCGCCCTCAAGGAGCGGTTGGCGCGAGGAGAGGACATCTCGGCTTTCTGCCCGGCGCCCGTCGCTGCGAAGCTGCGCCAGCGCCTCTTCGAGCCCCGGAGCCAACCATGAACCTCTCGTTCGTCACCCTCGGCGTCGGCGATGCCTTCTCCGCCCTGCGCTACTCCTCGTGCCTCGCCGTGGAGGCCGAGGACCAGGTGCTGCTCATCGATTGCCCGCACCCCATCCGCAAGATGATGCGCGAGGCCTCCGAGTCCTCCGGCGTTCCGATCGACGTGGACCGTGTGGCCGGCGTTGCCCTCACGCACCTGCACGCCGACCACAGCTCGGGGCTGGAGGGCCTGGGCTACTTCTCCTTCTTCTTGCTGCACCAGAAGATGCCCCTGCTCGCCCATCCCGACGTGGCCCACCGGCTATGGGAGGGGCACCTCGCGGCCGGCATGGAGTGCCTCATCGAGAAGCATGGCGAGTCCCCGAAGCCCAAGCACTTCGAGGACTACTTCGTCCACACGCCGCTCTCCACCGAGTCCTCCGTCCGCTTCGGCCCCTTCTCCATCGAGTGCCGCCGCACCTATCACCACCTGCCCACCACCGCCCTGCGCATCCGCGCCGGTGGCAGGTGCCTGGGCTACAGCGCGGACACCGCCTTCGATGAAGGGCTCATCGCCTGGCTGGCCGAGGCGGAGCTCGTGGTGCACGAGACCAACTACGGCGTCCACACCCCGTACGCGAAGCTCGCCGCCCTGCCGGCCGAGCTGCGCGCTCGGATGCGGCTCATCCACTACCCGGATGACTTCGATCTCGCGGCCAGCGTCATCGAGCCGCTCGCCCAGGGGCGCCGCTACACGGTATGAGAGGGCATCCACCCCACGGCAGACCGTGAGGTGCCTTGGGAGATCGCATCCTTTGGAACCCTCGCCCGGACCTACTCCCGCCATCGAAGTGCGCGGACTCGTCAAACGCTTCGAGGACGTCGTGGCCGTCGCCGGCACCGACTTCGAGGTTCCCGCAGGCCAGTGCGTGGGGCTGCTCGGCCCCAACGGCGCGGGCAAGACGACCACGGTGGAGATCCTCGAAGGGTTGCAGCAGCCCACCTCGGGCGAGGTGCGGCTGCTCGGGCGAAGCTGGGCCCGGAACGCAGAGGAGATCCGCGAGCGCATCGGCATCGCGCTCCAGGAGACCCACTTCCACGATCGCCTCACCGTCGAGGAGACCGTGCGCCTGTTCCGTTCCTTCTACCCACGGGGGCTCTCGGTGGAGGAGGCCATCGCCCTGGTCAAGCTGGAGGAGAAGCGCGGGGCCTACGTCATGAAGCTGTCCGGAGGCCAGCGGCAGCGGCTGGCGCTCGCGGTGGCGCTCGCCGCGGATCCGGAGATCCTCTTCCTCGACGAGCCCACCACGGGCCTGGATCCCCAATCGCGGCGCGCCCTGTGGGACGTCATCGAGGCGCTCAAGGGCAAGGGCTGCACCGTCGTCCTCACGACCCATTACATGGAAGAGGCCCAGGTGCTCTGTGATCAGGTGATCATCATGGATCACGGCCGCATCGTGGCCCGAGGCTCGCCCGCCCAGCTCATCGCCTCCATCGGCGGCGAGCAGGTCATCGAGTTCGCCACCTCCCCCGCCCTCCCCGCCGGCGACTTCGCGAAGGTTCCCACGCTCGTGGCCTCGCGCCCCCGAGGCGAGGGGCACACCCTCTCCGTGAAGGAGTTGCACCGGGCCCTGCCAGCGCTGCTCACCATTGTGGGGGCGCGCAGCGCGCGCCTGGTGCACCTGTCCACCCGCCAGGCGACGCTCGATGACGTGTTCCTGGCCTTCACCGGCCGCAGCCTGCGCGAGGACGCTCAGCCATGAACTCCCAGCAGCCGCTGTGGCAGCTTGTGCTCTTCCGGATGCGAGGCTTTCTGCGTGAGCCCGCCGCCCTCTTCTGGGTCTTCGTCTTCCCGCTGCTCACGGCCCTGGCGCTCGGGATCGCCTTCCGCAACCGCCCCCTCCCCGAGCTGGCCGTGGCCGTCGTGGACGGGCCGGACGCCGCGCAGCTCGCCCCCTCCTTGGAGTCCGTGGAGGGCCTGACGGCCAAGCGCATGTCCGAGCCCGAGGCCCGCGACGCGCTGCGCCGTGGCCGGATCTCCCTGGTGCTCATCCCCGGCTCCCCGCCCGAGCTGATCACGGATCCCACGCAGGCGGATGGGCGCACCGCGCGGCTCATGGTGCTCGATACGCTCGAGCGGCTGAAGGGGCGCGAGGATCGTGTGGCGGTGCGCAACCAACAGGTGACGGCACCGGGCTCGCGCTACATCGACTTCCTCATCCCCGGGCTGCTCGGGTTCGCGCTGATGAGCTCCAGTCTGTGGGGGATCGGCTGGGCGCTGGTGGAGATGCGCACCGGCAAGCTCCTCAAGCGGCTGTCCGCCACCCCCATGAAGCGCAGCCACTTCCTGCTCTCCTTCATGCTCGGCCGGAACCTGCTCGCCGTGGCGGAGATCCTCTTCTTCGTCATCTTCGCGCGGCTGTTCTTCGACGTCCGGATGTTCGGCAGCGTGCTGTCCTTGATGATCCTGGGGCTCTGGGGCTCGACGTCCTTTGGAGGGCTCGCCCTCCTGATCTGCAGCCGGGCCGGCACCACCCAGACGGCCAGCGGGCTGATGAACCTCGTCACCATGCCGATGACCATGCTCTCCGGCGTGTTCTTCTCCGCGAGCAACTTCCCGGACTGGAGCCAGCCCCTCATCCAGTTCCTGCCCCTCACCGCCCTGAATGACGCCCTGCGCGCCATCATGCTGGACGGTGCCTCCCTGCTCGCCCTCTGGCCTCAGGTGCTGATACTGGGCGTGTGGGGCCTCATTCCCTTCTTGATCGCGGTACGCTACTTCAAGTGGATGTAGCGCGGCCCTCGGGAGGGTAAGGTCCGCGTCCCTTGGAGGAACCATCCTTGATCGCCGTGCGCCGCCCTCTCCCCCGCTGGTCGTCGCTGGTGCTGGCCCTGTGCCTCGGGCTCGGCTGCATCCCGAGCGCACAGACCGTGGCGCCGTCGGACACCGTCCGCATCACCCTGCTCCACCTCAACGACGTGTACCAGTTCACGCCCTTGGGCTTGGGGCATGTGGGCGGGCTCGCTCGCGTGGCCACGCTGCGCAAGCAGATCCTCGCGGAGTCGCCGAACACGTTGACGCTCTTCGCCGGGGACACCCTGGCGCCCTCGGTCGAGTCGACCAGCCAGCTGGGCGGCAAGCCGCTGCAGGGCCAGCAGATGATCGACGCGTGGAACGCCCTGGGCGTGGACTTCGCCGTGCCCGGCAACCACGAGTTCGACTTCGGGGATGAGGTGCTGCGCGAGCGCATCCGGGGCTCGCACTTCCCGTGGCTCGCCGCGAACATCTTCGACAACCACACGGGCCGCCCCTTCGAGGGGCTCCAGCCCTACAAGCTGCTGGAGGTGGCCGGGGTGAAGGTGGGCATCTTCGGGCTGCTGCTCCCGGAGACCGAGGTGTCCTCCAGCGTGTCCCAGGACACGAACATCCGGGACATCTGCTCGACGGCGAAGCCGGTCGTCTCGCGGCTGCGCTCGCAGGGCGCCACCGTCATCATCGCGCTCACCCACCTGGAGGTGGAGGACGACAAGGAGCTGGCCCACTGCGCGCCGGTGGACGTCATCGTCGGCGGGCACGAGCACGTCCACATCGAGGATCGCTCCACGGGAGTGCCCATCTTCAAGGTGGACGCGGATGCCACGGAGCTGGGCCGCGTCACGCTGGAGGTGGATGGGCGGACCGGCACGGTGAAGAAGGTGGATTGGAAGACGTATCCGGTGACGGACGCCATCCCGGACGATCCCGCCTTCGCCCAGGCCATGCAGAAGTACGCCCCGCTGATCGCCGAGCTGTCCGAGCGCGTCGGGAGCACGCCGGTGCCGCTCGATGCGCGCAAGCTGGCCATCCGCAGCCAGGAGACGAACCTGGGCTCGCTGGTGGCCGATGCGCTGCGCCAGGCCGCCGGCACCGACGTGGCCCTGGTCAACGGTGGCGCCATCCGCGGAGACACCCTCTTGCCCGCCGGAGAGCTCACCCGGCGCGAGATGCTCTCCATCTTCCCGTATCGGGATCAGCTCGTGCGGCTCCAGGTGACGGGCGCCGTCCTGCACTCCGCGCTGGAGAACGCGGTCAGCAAGAGCGAGGACATGGCGGATCCCCCGGGACGGTTCCTCCAGGTCTCCGGCCTGCGCTTCTCGTTCGATCCGAGCCGGCCCAAGGGCCAGCGCGTGCTCTGCGTCACGGTGGGCGGCAAGCCCCTGTCCCCAACGGCGACGTACAGCCTGGCCATGCCCAGCTTCATCGCGGGCGGCAAGGACGGCTACGAGATGTTCCGGGGCGTGCCCTTCACTCCCGCGCTCCCGGAAGGCCGCACGCCGCGAGATGTGCTGAGCGATGCCCTCCGCAGCGGCAAGCCTCCTCCGATGCCGAAGGGAGATGGGCGCATCCAGCGGCTGCAGGGCGGCAGCGCTCCGGGCGCGGAGTGCGCGCCGGCCTCTGCTTCGCTGTGAGCGCGGCCAGAGCCCCTCGCACGAGCTTGGAAGCCCGCTCAGCAGTGGCACCGAGTGTCCGGGCGAGCGCCACTCGTCCTCCTTGAGCTGTTCCCAACTGTGTCCGGCTGCCTCCTCAAGATGCCCCCGTGAGCACCTTCACTGGGATGCATCAGCCAGAGGCGTCGTCATGACAGAGCCAGAGAAGAAGTGGGACGCTGCCGAAGAATTCCCCGGCGAGCAGACGCCCAAGGAAGCCCCATCGGACCGCCCGGACACGGAGCCCTCCACCTCGGCAGGGAAGGCCCCGACGGCCCCCGCCGAACAGATCACCCGGTGCGCGACGGACACCATCGACGACGGCGATGGCTCCTACCTGGAGCCGCCAGACTGAGCGGCTTGCCGCTCCTCGGCTGCCCAACCTCGCAGGCGGTACACCCACCGCCCTGCCATCTCCCGCAGCACGTCCGAGCTGGCGCTCAGGTGATCGACCCGCGGCAGCCCGCTCGGAGGCCGCGTCCCAGAAGGCGCCCGGACATCCGCCACGAAGGTGTCCGGCCGGATTCCCAGCGCCGAGAAGCACCCATACGCCCTCGGCAGGTGCACCGCGCTCGTCACCAGCAGGAGCGTCTTCCACCCCTGCTGTTGGATGATCTGCTGTGAGCCCAGCGCGTTCTC
>NZ_JBJMQP010000069.1:0-64203 GCF_045802625.1 Hyalangium sp.
TCCAGCACGGGGCTCTTGCTCAAGGCCATGGCGAGCATGTACCGGCCTTGCATGTCCAGGTACTTGCCCCCCACGAGCGCGCCCCCCAGGCAATCGCCCTCGAAACCCTGGGCACTGCGACACCATGCCTTGTAACGGCTGACGAGCTGCTGTTCCCCCTCCGTCAACGCCCCTTCCAGGGGCACGCCCGACTCCAGCGGGACGAGCTTTCGCTCTCGCAGCAGGTAGAGGTAATCCCCATAGAGCGCGTCCAGTTGAAACAGTCGTTCCACTGTCTGCCGGGGTGAGCCCGTCAAGCGCACCTCGCGCGCCAGTCTTCGGATCGCCTCGGTGACTTGCTCCGGTGCCACCTCCACGGGCTCCGCCGTGGCGGCGCGGGAGATGTAGATCAGCGTTTCTCCCTCTGCTCCTGAGTCCACCCGGATCACTGGCTGAGCGGTGCTGCACCCCACCAACACGGCAAGGAACAGCGCTTCGGCCTTCCAGAGAATCCGCCAGAGCATGGGCACCCCTTGGTGTGAACAGGGGAGCAGGTTAGGAGGCCGCCACCCGGCAGAGGAGGACATGCCGGGTGGTGTTCGCTCCAGGAACCACGGGCTCCGCGGGCAGGTGGCTCCCCCGCGAAGAGCTGCCGCTCTCCGCCAGCGCCTTCAGCCCCGATCCCGGCGCACGGGGACCTTCTTGCCCCGGAGGGTCGCCTGACGCAGCGCCGTGATGATCCGCTCCGCGTCCGGCTCGGGCACCTCCACCAGCGAGAAGGCATCCGCGATCTGGATGGCTCCAATCTTCGAGGACTCCAGGCCCGCCTCGCCCGCGATGGCTCCCACCAGATCCGCCGGGCGCATGCCCGCGCTCCGGCCCGCTCCAATGTACAGCCGGGTGATGTCCCAGTCCGGCCGCTCCGCCCGGCGCCGGGGACTCCGATCCGCCCGCTCGGGGCGTCCACCGGCGGGAGGCTCCTTCCCCAAACGCCCCGTGGAGGGGGCTCGTCCGGGGGGCTCGGAGCGGGGCTTCTTCTCCGGCGGCGGCGCGACGGCGGGGATCTCCTCCTCTTCCCGAGCCTTGCCGTCGTCCCGAGACTCCTGAAGCAGCTTCACCGCCGCGGCGGCGACGTCCATCACATCGAACTCGGCGGCGAGCTCCTCCACCACGCCTCGGAAGGAATCGATCCCGCCGGCCACCAGCACCTCTCGCAGCGACGCTCGGGTGAGCTCCAGGTGCCGGGCGCGCAGATCCGCCACGGTGGGCACGGCGGCCACCTCGATGCGCTGCCCCGCGAGCTTCTCGAGGTTGCGCAGCAGCCGGTGCTCTCGCGGCTCCACGAGCGTAATCGCCACGCCCTCGCGCCCGGCCCGGCCCGTGCGCCCGATCCGGTGCACATAGGCCTCGGGCGCGTTGGGCACATCGTAGTTCACCACGTGCGACAGCCTCGGAATGTCGAGCCCGCGCGCCGCCACGTCCGTGGCCACCAGCAGATCCGCCGTGTGCGACTTGAGCTGCTTGATGACCCGATCTCGCTGCTCCTGGCTCATGCCTCCGTGGAGCGCCTGGGCCCGCCAGCCGCGGCCATTGAGGGACACGGTGAGCTCGTCCACCTCGGTGCGAGTGCGGCAGAAGACGATGGCCGCCGTGGGCGACTCCACGTCGAGCACCCGGCAGAGCGTGGCCACCTTGAAGCCCCGAGGGACGATGTACGCCGTCTGCCGGATCCGAGGCAGCTCGCCCGGCTCCACCTTCTCCTTGGCGATGCGCACGCGCACGGGGTTGCGCAGGTGGCGCTCGGCGATGCCGGCGATGCGCGGCGGGAGCGTGGCGGAGAAGAGCGCGGTCTGCCGCTTCTCGGGGGTGGCGGAGAGGATGGCCTCGAGATCCTCGGCGAAGCCCATGTCGAGCATCTCGTCGGCCTCGTCGAGCACCACCATCTGCACCTGCTCGAGCCGCAGCGTCTTGCGCTCCAGGTGATCCAGCGCGCGGCCCGGGGTGGCGACGACGACGTCCACGCCGCGCTTGAGCACCCGGAGCTGCTGGCCGATCACCTGCCCGCCGTAGAGCGGCAGCACGCTCACGCCGAGCTTCTGGCCGTAGCGGTGGATGGCCTCGGCCACCTGCATGGCGAGCTCGCGCGTGGGCACGAGCACGAGCGCGGAGGCGGTATGCGGCGCGCGGGCCCCGGGCGTGAGGTGTTGCAGGAGCGGCAGGGCGAAGGCGGCCGTCTTGCCCGTGCCCGTGGCGGCGATCCCGAGCAGATCCTTGCCCTCGAGCAGCGGCGGGAGGGCCGTGCGCTGAATGGGGGTGGGCTCCTCGTATCCAAGGTCCCGGAGGGCCTCGACGAGCTGGGGCTTGAGCCCCAACGAGTCGAAGCTGGCATCAAGAGGTGTAGAAGGTTCCTTCACGGCCGCCGCTTGTAACACCCTCCGGAGGAGCAGGTCGGAGGAAGACGCTTCCACCGTTCGGGGGTGTATGAATAGGCCATGACCGAGTCGACTCCGAGACCCTCCGGCTCCCCTCCTCCCGAGCTCGGGCGCATCGCGTTCCATGCCGTGGCCTCCGGGCTGACGCCGCTCATCCCCATCCCCTTCCTGGATGACTACGCGCTCCGGCAGGTGCGCGAGCGCATGGTCCGGGCCGTGCTCGCGGAGCATGGGCTGTCCACGGTCCCGCCCAAGGCGGTGGGGATCCTCGCCGGCTCGCACGTGACGGCCACGCTGGGGGGCCAGCTGCTCGGGCTCCTCAAGACGCTGGCGCTCTTCCCCTTCAAGAAGATCTTCCGCAGGACCTTCATCGTGCTGTGGGTGAAGGACTGTGTCGACATGGCCTCGTACTCCCTGCACCACGGCTACCTGCTCCAGCACGCCCTGGCCCGGGGCGATCTCAGCGCGAGCACCGTGGAGGGAGAGGCTCCGTTGAAGGTGCATGGCGCCATCGTCGCCGCGTGCAAGGAGCTGGACTCGCGCCCCATCAACCAGCTCCTGGGACGGCTCTTCGCGGGCAGCAAGCTGCTGATCGCCGAGGCCACCAAGGCCCTGCTGAATCCCCTGCTCGCCCAGCCTCGCGTGCCCGAGCAGGGCGAGGCCGCCGAGGTGGCCTCCCTGGCGGACCGGCTCGCCGCGGCCCTCTGGGAAGAGCGCGGCTACTTCACCACGCTTCAGGAGCGCTACGAGAAGCACTTCGCCCAGGGCCGCTGATCCCTGAAGAACGCCTTGGACGGGCGCGCTCCCGGGCGTTAGCTTCGAGCCCTTCCCCACTCCGAGCAATGACCCGCCTCTACCTCGTCCGCCACGGCCAGGCCTCCTTCGGCGCCAGCCACTATGATCGGCTCTCGCCTCTGGGCGAGCGCCAGTCGCTCCTGCTCGGACAGCACCTCCAGCGCACCGGCCTCCGAGCCGACGCCTGGATCAGCGGCACCCTGGACCGGCAGCGCTCCACGCTCGCGGCGATGCTCCAGGGCCTGGAGACACCGCTCTCCACCGACTCGCACGCCGGCTTCAACGAGTACGATCACGAGGCCATCTTCGGCGCCTACCTGCCCCGGGTGATGGCGGAGCTGGGGCTGTCGCCGGATGATCGGGTCGCCCTCTTCTCCGACACGCGCCAGTTTCAGACGGCCTTCGTGCGCGCGATGCAGCACTGGATCGAGGGCACCCCTCACGAGCGCCCGCCCTTCGAGACGTGGGAGGCCTTCCAGGGCCGCCTCCGCGAGAGCCTGGAGCACCTGGCCCGCTCCGGCCACGAGCGCATCGTCGTCGTCACCTCGGGGGGCCCCATCGCCTTCGCCGTCCAGGCCGCGCTGGGCCTCACCACCGAGAAGACCTTCGCCCTCAACTGGACCATCTACAACGCCTCCGTCACCGAGCTGCGCATGCGCAAGGGCTCGCTGATGCTGTCCGGCTTCAACGCCGTGGCCCACCTGGAACTCGCGGGCGATCCCAGCCTGCTCACCTACCGCTGAGCCCTCCCCGAGGAACGACCATGAGCACTCGCGACGAGACCTCTGCCCCCCGCTCCGGCGAAGAGCTGGATGCCGGCAAGCTGCTGGAGTGGCTGAAGCGCCAGAACCCCGTGTTCACCGGCCCGCTGCAGATCACCCAGTTCCCCGGCGGCGCCTCCAACCTCACCTACCTGCTGCGCCAGGGCGGCCAGGAGTGGGTGCTCCGCCGGCCGCCCTTCGGCACCAAGGCCAAGACGGCCCACGACATGGGGCGCGAGTTCCGCGTGCTCTCCGCCCTGCACCGCGTGTTCCCCTACTGCCCCAAGCCCACCGTCTCCTGCGAGGACGAGAGCGTCATGGGCTGCCCCTTCTACGTAATGGAGCGGCTGAACGGCATCATCCTCCGCAAGGATCTGCCGCCGGAGCTGACGCTGAGCCCCCAGGACGCGCGCACGCTCTGCGAGCACCTGGTGGAGGTGCAGGTGGCCCTGCACCACGTGGACGTGCAGGCGGCGGGGCTGGCGGACTTCGGCAAGCCCGAGGGCTACGTGCGCCGCCAGGTGGAGGGCTGGAACGAGCGCTTCCGCAAGGCGCGCACCGACGACGTGCCGGACGCCGAGGAGCTCATGAAGTGGCTCGCCGGGCACCTGCCTCCCGAGAGCGGGCGCGCCGCGCTCATCCACAATGACTACAAGTTCGACAACGTCGTGCTGGATCCGAAGGATCCGCTGAAGATCATCGGCGTGCTCGACTGGGAGATGGCCACGCTGGGCGATCCGCTCATGGACCTGGGGTGCTCGCTGGCGTACTGGATCCAGGCGGATGATCCCGAGGAGCTCCAGCTGGCGCGCATGCTCCCCACGAACGTGCCGGGCATGATGACCCGCCGGGAGCTGGTGGACGACTACGCGCGCAAGTCCGGCCTGCCCATCCACGACTTCCACTTCTATTACGTGTTCGGCCTGTTCCGCCTCGCGGTGATCGCCCAGCAGATCTACTACCGCTACGTGCAGGGGCAGACGGCCAACAAGCGCTTCGCCCAGTTCGGCCTCTTCGTGGGGCTGCTGTGCTTCCGCGCCGAGCAGGTCATCCAGAGCGGCACGCTCTGAAGCACGGCCCCACGCAGCCCCGGCTATTGCCCCTCGTCACGGTGCGCGCTGCTGGGCCCCTGCGAGGGTGCAGGCGCCGTCCCAGGCGCGGCGCTCTCCGCGATCCAGCGCGAGATCAGGGTGGTCGCCTCGTTGTCCACGATCACGGTGCCCAGGGGCGGCATCTGGAGCGCCACGTAGCGTGAGCTCATTCGCTGGAGCACCACGCTGCGCTCGGGGTGTCCGGGCTCGATGCGAAACACCGCATCCTGCGTCTGCCCCGAGGCCCTGGCCTTGACGGGGTGCAAGACCGCCGTGGCGATGGCGCGCTCGAGCGTGCCGGGCTCGTGGGTCAGCGCATGGCGCAGCGCGAACTCCAGGTTCTTCAGCTGGCTGTCATCACTGTGGCAGTGGCCGCAGTTGCCGTGCAGGTAGCCCAGCGCGGTGCGCTCGGTGGGGTTGGCCGCGGCGATGCGCGGCGGCGTGTCCAGCAGCGCCTTCGGCAGCCCCCGGAGCAGCTTGTTCTTCACCAGGTAGCTCAGCTCCACCCCCGGCGCGGGCATGGGCTCGCCATGCAGCGCGTTCGGATCCCGGTCCGGAGACAGCTGGAGCGCGCTGAAGCCCAGCACCTCCGCGCTCCGCCCCTGGTGGCAGGCCTTGCAATCATTGAGGCTGGGGATGGAGTGGGCCTGCCCCGCGCCCAGCGGGTACGCACGCGGCTGGCCCTTGTCCGAGACGAGCACCGCCTCGGTCTCGTCCGCGTTCCACGCGTACGTGGCATACAGCCACGTGCCGTCCCCCTGGCGCTCCAGGTAGCGCGTCTCGATGCGCCGGCCGCCGAAGGAGAACTCCTTCCAGAACTTCGTGCCCGCCGGGAAGACCCACGCATCGGGCTTGGAGCCGTCGATGAACGTGCCCGGTGGCAGCCGGAACCAGCGCCGCTTGGCGGCCGCGTCCGTCCAGAGCGGGTACTGCGGCGAGTACTGCAGGTTCTCCGGGGCCACCACGTGCTGGTGGAAGTCGGAGTACAGCCCCGTCTCGCTCAGCAGTTGGGGGGCCGCGTGCGTGCGCGACACCTTGCGCGCGCCGGCCGCTCCGGCCCAGAGCACCACGGCCACCGCCGCCACCCCAGCAAGCCATTTCATCCCAGGCCTCCGGACTTCCATACCCATCTCGATATGCTGGACCGTAATGCATCCCTGGGTGAGCGCCAAGCGAGCCTGGCCGCCTCCCAGCACCGCGAGCAGAAGGGGCCGGGCGCTCCCGGAAACGCTCTGCCAGGGAGGGCTCCACCACCCGCCAAAACCCACCGGCTGCAACCCCGCCCGCTGACCGAGCAGGGCGGGTGCCTGGACCCCTCCGTGGGGAATGCCGTAGCATGTCTACCTGCAGACAGAAGGAGCTTTGCCGTTGTCCTCCCCGGCCGGCGTCCGGTCGTGACGCACTGCCTCACTCCCACGCCCCAGGGTGCGCCCCCCCGAGAGTCAAGCCCCAGGATCCCTAATCCGTGGGCTGCGTTTTGTCCGTAACAGGTGCCTATGCTATGACCGCCAGCCTCCATTCCGCCCATAAGAACGACTCTGGTGCAGTGTCAATGACCCGATCCTCACTTCTGACCGGCGCACTCTGTGCGCTCTTGTTGCCCAGCCTCGCTTGCAATCTCCTGAATGTGTCCGATTCGGAGAACGCGAAAGGCCGCGGCGCTCAGGTGTTCGACCCGTATCAGGCCTCTGCCTCAGGTGCCATCCGCCTGTCGCTGCAGTGGTACAACGGCTGCGCCATGCTGCCCACGGGGCAGACGGTGCCCAAGAACTCCACGCCCATCCCCTACCCGAACACGTGCCCGGATCCGACGGAGGCCCCGCCGTTCCCCAACGTGCACCCGCCCGGCGAGCTGCGCCTGCTGGCCAACAACACCTACTTCTGGAACCAGTTCACGGTCACTGACACCGTGGTCAACAAGCACACCAACGGCCAGGACATGTCCGCGCCGTTGAACTGGATCAAGCGCGAGTCGCGCTTCAAGAACCTGGACTGGACCAACGTCGGCCAGAGCCTGGAGGACTGGCTGTTCTTCAACCAGATCCCCGGCACCTCCCAGGACCGGTGGAGCCGCGTCGTCTACTTCGACAACGCCAGCTGGCGCCAGGTCAAGGACGATTCCTTCAAGCTCGAGTTCCTCGACGCGGAGGGCACGGTGCGCGGCACGCCCGTGGAGTACAAGCGCTCTGAGTTCCTCGTCGAGTCGGCGCAGTCGGGCCACACCTCCTTCACCTGGCGCGTGGAGGGCGTGGGTCCCCCGAAGTTCCCCGGTGACACCGAGGTCCACCCGCTGCCGGAGATCCCGGGCTGGCCTCCGCAGTCGCCCACCTACCGCACCATCGCGCGCATGGATGTGGTCGGCAGCACCAACCCCTTCAAGACCTTCAAGACCCCGGATCTGCGCGGCCCGGGCGCCGTGCGCGTCACCTGGAGCCAGCTGCCGGACGAGCCGTTCTACTTCCCGGTCACCTACGTCACCAAGGACGACATCGCTCCCACCTGCTACGACGACAACGGCAACCAGACGGTCCAGTGCGGCTTCGGCATCAACCCGACCGCCAAGTTCATTCCCCCCGCCAACGGCCAGTACTACGTGCCGGGCGAGGTGGTGAACATCATGGTGGACGTGCGTGACGGGGATGGCAACCGGCTGCACCACCCGGACCAGCTCCCGAGCACCTCGGACTTCAACGCCAACAAGACCAACGGCCTGCTCTACGCGAGCCTGCCCACCATCGCCAACCTGACCGAGGTGGACCAGTTCCCCATGGTCAACGTGGCCGGCCCGCTGCAGAACATGAAGACGGCCAGCAACCCGAAGGAGCCCAAGCCCTACTGGACGCCCGCCTTCGCCTTCGCGATGATCAACGAGACGTCGACCACCCCGGCCTTGTTCGGCGACATGGAGCCGGCGTGGAACACGCGCTACGGGGTGCAGCTGCCCAAGAACGCGCAGCCCGGTACCTACGTGGCCCTGGTCAAGTTCAACCGCTACTGGCTGGGTGAGCGCGTGGCCAAGCTCAAGCCCTTCTTCTTCCAGGTGGGCACCACCGAGAAGACGCGCTACCCGGGCCGGGTGGGTAACTGCCAGATGTGCCACCGCGGCGTGCTCTCCCTGGACAACCTGCGCCATGGCCTCTCGGTGGACCACGTCGAGGCGTGCAAGACGTGCCACGCGACCGAGAACTCCAACGCCGGCTCGCTCATGGAGCACGTCCACCGGATCCACATGCGCTCGGCCAAGTACCCCATGCCGAAGAACGACTGCACCACCTGCCACCTGCAGAAGGAGAGCGCCACCCGCCCGAGCCTCTTCGCGTGCACCTCGTGCCACCCGTCGGCCCACGGCGAGCAGTACTTCGCCTCCAAGTTCGTCAACGGCACCGAGCCGAGCCAGTACGGCAACTGCGCCCAGAGCTGCCATGGCGACAAACCGCCCCAGCTCCACATCCTCCCCCAGAACTGACAAGGATGCTGCTCACCATGAATCGCTACATCCGTTCCGCGGCCCTCATTGGCACGTGCCTCCTTGGCGTGGGGTGCGAGCAGTCCACCGCTCCTGACGAGTCCACCTTCTTCCCCGAGGCGGAGTACATGCCCGCCGGCGCCATGACCCCCACCACGCGCGTCTCCGGCGTGGCGTGGGATCCCGAGGCGTTCTTCATGAGCATCGCGGCGTGCGGCCCCAACTGCACCATGCCGCCGTTCCTCAGCGAGGGCATCCCGCTCTACCAGCGCTCGGCGGTGGGGGGCGCCTCTGTCCTCGCGTTCGATCCAGTCGCTGGGCACCCCGTCGGCCCCCCGGCGACCTCGGCGCCAATCGGCTTCTGGCAGCTGCCCCAGGTGCCCAGCCGCGGAGACGCGCCGTTCTTCATCGTGTCGACGGGACAGGGCTCCATCCCCTCGACGCCCGTCCTCCCGAACCCGCCGTTCGCGCCCATTCCTCCCACGCAGTACATGCCCACCTTGACGATGCGCCCCATCCGCACCGTCTGGGGGCACTGCACCTCGCAGGAGGCCGTGAGCGTCGGCAGCAACGGCATCCTGGAGGCCGTCGCCAAGTACCTGTCGGTCGTCAAGGGCCAGCCCACCCAGGTGACGGACTTCCTGGATCCCACCAAGTTCCTCTCGGTGGTCGTCGTCGACGCCTTCCACGCGGGCAACTTCGATCTGAGGGCCCCGGCGGACTCCGTGGCCATCGAGGCCACGGCCGGGCAGGTCTACTACATTGACTGGGCGCCTCCGGGTGTTCCGCCGGCCAGCCTGCGCTCCACGCGTGGCTTCATCGTCAACGACACGGCCACGACGGCCTCCCTCGGCATCGCCGTCGTGTTGTTGCCGTCCAACGGGCCGCCCCCGCCGGTGATCGCCTACACGCTCAAGGACACGAAGACGGACAACGTGGCGAGGAGGCCGTGGGTCTTCCCGCCGGTCGCCGCGCCGCCCGCGCCGACCATCATCGGCTTCCTGGGGCTGCAGGCCCAGTACGCGCCGGGCCCCACTCCGATCTACGAGGACCCGCCGCCGCCGTTCTTCTGCCTGCCGGAGTAACCGGCTGACTGCCATCCGCTGAACCGAGGGGCGCCTTCACGGGCGCCCCTTTTTTATTTTCCCGCCTCCCGCCCTGCCCCGGTGCGCACGCCAGCGCCGGGCGGCTCGTGAGAAAGTGGGGCCATGGCCCCTGACTTCGACACGTTCATCGACCGGAGACCCAGCGACAGCATGAAGTGGCGCCAGTACGGGCCGGACGTGCTGCCCATGTGGGTGGCGGACATGGACTTCCAGGCTCCGGAGGTCGCCCTGCGCGCCATGCGCGAGCGGCTCGAGCACGGTGTCCTGGGCTACGCCTACGAGCCGCAGTCGGAGATCCTCGAAGCCATCACCGGCTATCTCTCCCGGCACCATGGCTGGAAGGTGGATCCCTCGGCCGTCGTGCTGCTGCCCGGCACCGTCCCCGGCTTCCACGTGGCCTGCCGGGCCGTCACCCAGCCAGCGGACAGCCTGCTGACGCTGGTCCCCGTCTATCCCCCCATCCTCCAGTGCGCGAAGAACCTCGGGCTCGGCCTGGACGAGGTGGTGCTGACGCCCGACGCGAGCGGCGCCTACGGGATCGACGGGGAGGCCCTCCAGGCGGCGATCCACTCGCGCACGCGCGTGCTGCTGCTGTCCAATCCCCACAACCCCGTGGGGCGCGTCTTCCGGCGCGAGGAGCTCACCCTGCTGGCGGAGGCGTGCCTGCGCCAGGGGCTGAGCATCGTCTCCGACGAGGTGCACTGCGATCTGGTGTTCCGCGGCCACCCGCACCTGCCAATCGCCCTGCTGAGCCCCGAGGTGGAGGCCCGCACCATCACCCTCATGTCGCCCAGCAAGAGCTTCAACCTGGCCGGGCTGAAGACGGCCTTCGCGGTGATCCCGAACGCCGCGCTCCGGGAGAAGTTCCTCGCGGCGCGCGAGGGCCTGTTGGCGGCGCCCAACCTGCTGGGCTGCGCGGCGATGAACGCCGTCTACCGCGAGGGAGATCCATGGCTCCGAGCGCTGCGGGAGTACCTGGAGGGCAACCGCGACTTGCTCGTGGACTTCGTCCGCACGGAGCTGCCCGGGGTGCGCGTCACGGCCCCCGAGGGCACCTACCTCGCCTGGCTGGACTGCCGCGAGGCGGGGATTGCCGGGCGCCCCTTCCCCTTCTTCCTCAAGCAGGCCCGCGTCGCGCTCAACCCCGGCGAGAGCTTTGGCCGGGGCGGCGAGGGCTTCGTGAGGCTCAACTTCGGCTGCCCGCGGGCCGTGCTGCGCGAGGGGCTGGAGCGGATGCGCCGGGCCCTCCATGAATGAACGACTCTAAAACTGTCCTTCGTTCAACGGTGTGGCAAGATTTCACCCCCATTATGCGCATTGCCATCATCGCCACGTACACCCATCCCACCCGGAAGCGCGTCAAAGAGCCGTCCATCATGCAGTCCTCCGTTCCGGAGCTCATCGCCGGGCTGTGTCCGCCCCACGCCGAGATCGAGCTCTTCAACGAGAAGGAGACGGACATCCCCTTGGACCGGCATTGGGATCTCGTCTTCTTCAGCTACCTGCACTCGTACTACGAGCACACGAAGGTGCTCTCCACGCTGTTCCGCCAGCGGGGCATGAAGACGGTGGCGGGCGGGCGGCACGCGGGCCACTTCGCCGAGGACGTGGAGCAGTACTTCGACGCCGTGGTCACCGGAGAGCCCGAGGCCAACGTGCCCGCGCTCATCCAGGACTTCGAGAAGGGCCAGCTCCAGAAGCGCTACAGCCGGCCCTCGCTGGGGGCGGCCGCCATCCAGCCGTACCGGTACGATCTCATCGACTACAAGAGCAACCGGTGGCGGATGCCTCAGATCGAGGCCTCGCGCGGGTGCCCCTTCACCTGCAACTTCTGCGTGCTCACCGGGCACGAGAAGTACCGCTTCCGGCCCGTGGCCCAGGTCATCGAGGAGATCCAGACGAAGATGACGTGGAACCGGAACTTCTTCGGCGTGGTGGACAACGTCTTCGGGTTCCTGGACAACAACCTGGGCGGCTCGCCCAAGTACCTGCGCGAGCTGTGCGAGGCGCTCATCCCCCTGAAGAAGATCTGGGGCTGCGCGCTCACCTTCAACATCCTCAAGGACGAGGCGCTGGTGAAGCTGATGGCGCAGGCCGGGTGCCGCTACATCTACACCGGCCTGGAGTCGCTCAACCCGGACTCCATCAAGTCCATGAACAAGGGCCAGAACAAGCTGTCCGAGATCGACGCGGTGATCCGCCGGGCCTTCTCGCACGGCATCGTCCTGTCGTTCGGGCTGATCGTCGGCTCGGACGGAGACACCAACGAGTACCTGGAGAAGATCCCCCAGTACCTGGCGGACCTGCACTACTTCTCCATCACGTTCCTGGGCATCGTCTGCCCGTACCCGGAGACGCCCTTCTTCCGCGAGCTGCAAGCCGAGGGGCGCCTGCTGCCGGGCACCCTCAGCCGGGACTATGACGGCTATACCCTGTGCCACCGGCCGAAGAACCTGCACCCCTCGGAGGTGGTGGAGCACTTCCAGCGGCTGTGCTCCACGCTGGGCACGCTGCCCAACATCGTCCGGCACTACGGCTCCAAGCTGATGATGAGCGACATGCCCCGCTACAAGGGCGCCCTGCTCGTCTCCGGGCCGGAGATCCTCAGCATCCGCAACCCGGTGAAGAACAAGGCCCGCCGCTACATCGCCGGCCAGGACGCGCTCGAGGAGTGGGACGCGCAGCAGCTGGAGAAGCTGGGGCTACAGCCGCAGCGACTGAGCTGAGGTGGCCGTGGCCGAGGGCAGAGCCGCGGGCTGCTTCAGCAACGGAGCGCCCTCGGCCTCCAGCCGCTGCACGCGCCGCAGCTCGCCCTTGGCGCCGATGGCGGTGAAGATCTCCCGGGCGCGCGCCAGCAGCGGCGCCCGCCGGTGCGGCAGGGCCACGGCCGCGTCGAAGCACGCCACGCCCAGCTCCCACCGGTTGGGCCCCTTCTCGAGGATCTCGATGGCCTGGAGGAACAGGGGCTCGGCGGCGGGGATGCCCTTGCGCAGCCGCAGGGAGCGGGCCGTCACCCGGAGCGCCGGGCCCTTCATGTACGGGTAGATGCGGGACAAGGCCCGCGCCTTGAAGGAGCCCAGCCGGACGATCCGCAGCAGCTTCGAGCGGGGCACCGAGGTGGCCCCCTGCTCCAGCGCGAAGAGCGCCGCCTCGGCCGCGTCCACCAGGCCAATCTGGAGGAAGGGCACCAGCACCTGGTACTTCCACACCGTGTCGAAGGCCTGGACGGCCAGCTTCGCGGCATCCTCGGCCCAGTGCTCGCGCACGGCGACGTTGGCCAGGTGGTTGAGCGCGGCGCACTGGTTGGCCAGATCATCCACGTCGATGCTGATGTTCAGGCCCTTCTTCAGCTCTCCGCAGAGCTGCGCCACGTCCCCCTCCCCGCGGAGGTAGCGGCACATGGGCACCCAGGCGTGGGCCCACCCCTGGTGCATCATCGCGTTGAGCTCCAGGCCCAGCTCGCCCATCTGCTGGTAGTACCGCTCGGCCGTCTCGAAGCGGGAGGCGAGGAAGTGGCTGGTGGCCACCACCATCATGGAGGTCTGCACCTCCCACCGCTCGCCCACCTGGCGGAGGATGGCCACGGCCTCCTCGCCCAGCTTGCCGGCGTGATCCAGCTCGTTCTTGAACATGGCGTTGAAGCCCAGCCGCTGCAGCGCGACGCCCTCGGCCACCGAGTCGCGCGAGCGCCGGCCGAAGTCCAGCGCCCGCTCGAGGTAGCGCGTCGAGCGCTTCAGCAGCCCCGCGCCGAAGAGCACGGTGCCGTAGTACGAGCTGGCCTGGCTCAGGCCGTACTCCGTCCGGGAGCGCTCCGCCATGTTGATGGCCACCAGCGTGGCCCAGATGAGCTTGGAGAGATCCACGAAGTAGTAGATCCGCCCCAGGGAGATCAGCGTGTTGAGCTGCTTGATGAAGAGCGCCAGCCGGTGGGCGGGCACGGGCCGGAGGATCCCCGGGAAGACGATGCTCAGCAGGTGGACGCCGAAGTTGAGCGCCGTGCGCAGCACCAGCCCCGCCCGGGTCCTCGGCGGCGCGCGCCCCATGAGCTTCATCGCCAGCTCCAGCTCCTGGATGGCGCGGCCGGACTCGCCCTTCTCCTGGAAGGCGCGGCCCAGGCCCACGTGGATCTCCGCGCGCAGATCCGCCGCGTCCTCATCGGCCAGGCGCTGCTCGAACATCGAGATGGCGTCCTGGTACTGGCCGGCCTGCAGCAGCGTCTGCGCCAGCTCGAGCATGACCTGGCGCGTGTCCTCGAGCACCACCACCCGATCCAGCGTCTCCGAGGTGGAGAGCACCTCCAGGGCCTTGTTGTAGTGGTGGATGGCCTCTTCGTTGGCGTACTGCCGCTTGGCGGCCCGCGCGGCCATCAGCGTGTACTCCAGCCCCTTGGCCTCGTCGTTCCCCGCCAGGTAGTGGTAGGCGAGGATGCCGGCCGGCTTGACGGGGGTGTCCTCGGCCTTCTTCTCCAGGAAGCGCGCCAGGCGCCGGTGGAGATCCTCTCGCCCGGACACCAGCAGCGTGTTGTACGCCACGTCCCGGATGACGATGTGCTTGAAGAGGCAGGTGAAGGGCTCCTCCATCTCCAGGAGGATCATCCCCAAGCCCGTGAGCGCGGACATGGCCCGCTTGGCCTCGTCCAGCTCGATGCCCTCCGGCAGCAGGGCGTGCACGGCGTCCAGCGAGAAGATGCGGCCGACGACGGAGGCCACCTTGACGATCAGCTTCTCCAGCTCCGGCAGCAGATCAATGCGGTTGAGCACCACGTCCTGAATGGAGTCTGGGATGCGGATGCTCTGGAGGCTGCGGCGCAGCACCCGGCCGCCGCCCTCCAGGTCCTCCAGGTGGCGCTCCTCCACCAGCCCCTCCACCAGGGCCTCGATGAAGAACGGGTTGCCCTGGACCTTGGCCAGCAACATCTCCTCCAGGGCCGTGTTGGGCGGAGACAGCTTCAGGTGCAGCCGCAGCAGCTCGCGTGCGTCGTCCTCGTTGAGCTGGGCCAGCTCCACCATGCGCAAGGTGTCCAGCTCGTGCAGCGAGCGCAGCGCCTCGCCCGGCCGCATCGTCACCAGCAGCGTCATCCGCAGCGGGGAGATCCGCGTGGCCACGTACTCGATCAGATCCAGGGAGATCCGGTCCGCCCAGTGCAGATCCTCGAAGAAGAGGAGCAGCGGCATGGCCTCGGACAGCTTCACCAGGATCTGGTGGATGATGTGGAAGACCTGCAGGTTCTTCTGGCGCGCATCCAGCGCCGCGGTGAGCTCGGACTCCACCACGGACAGGCCCATGATGGCCGCCACCACCGGCACCCACTCGAGCCCCACCCCCTCCAGCCCCTGGAAGAGGCGGCGGATGCGCTCCAGCCGCTCCTCCGGGCCGTGCGACTCGTGGAACTGGAAGGCCTGGACGAGCACCTCCTTCCACGGGAAGAACGGGGTGAACGTCTCGTAGGAGTAGCAGATGCCGTACAGCGTCAGCGCGCCGTGGGCCTCGGCCAGCTCCACCAGCCGGCTGGACAGGCGCGACTTGCCGATGCCCGCCTCGCCCGAGATGACGCAGATGCGCCCGGCCCCCGCGACGGACTCCTCCACCGCCCGGCGCAGCGTGTCCAGCTCCGCCCGGCGGCCGACGATCTCTCCCTGGCCCTTGATCAGCAGGCTGCGCACCTGCCGCGACTCGGTCTGCACGCGGTAGACGGGGACCGCGCGTGAGATGCCCTTGAGCTGCTCGTTGCCCACCAGCACGGTGGAGAACTCGTGGTGCACCTTGCGCTGGGTGGTCGCGTCCACCTGGACGGCGGACTTGCCCGCATGCGCCATGAGCCGGGCGGCCAGGTTCACCGCCTCGCCCAGCGCCCAGTAGCCCTTGCGCGAGGGGGCCCCCATCTCCCCCCAGTACGCGGGGCCGGTGGCGATGCCGATGCGCAGATCCTCGATGGAGGGGAACATCGCCTGGCCCTGCAGCAGCTTCTTGGCGAAGTGGCAGGCCAGCACCTCCTTGTTCTGCTGCGCGGTGGGCGCGCCGAAGACGAGGTAGAGGACGTTGCCCTTGTCCGTGAAGTCCGGCATCAGCAGCACGCCCCGGTGCGCGGTGCTCTCGCGCTGGGCGAACGTGAAGAAGGCGTTCATCTCCCGCACGAACGCCTCGGCGTCCACGTGGGGGCTCCGGGTGCCCACGCGCACGAAGACGCAGGTGAGATCGCGGAAGTCTCCGGTGAAGCCCTGGTGCGTGGTGATGACCTTGCGCAGCAGCTCCGGGTGCAGCAGCTGCGAGCACTGGCCCAGCGCCCGCGCGCCGCCCACCGGCAGCGGCCGCGTGGGCAGCGTGGCGAGGTTCGCCGGCGGCACGAAGTGCAGGAACCCGTCGCGCAGCTCCCCCGCCGAGCCCCGCGGCAGCAGCGCGCTGGCCTCGCGGCTGAGGACCACCTCTCCGCCGCCGGACTTCTTCTCCGCCGCCACCGCCTGCTCCAGCGGCTGGCCGATCAACCCCGACTGCAACCACTGGTCCGGCTCACCGAGGATGATCCGGTAGCAGCCGCCCACGCCCACGCCGATGCGCGAGGACAGGGTGAAGCGCTGTCCCAGCAGCTCCACGCTGGCGTAGCGGGCCAGCCGCTTCTGCACCTGCGTGCCGCAGATGGCCGCGCGCCGCACCACGTCCGCGTCGCTCTCTCCGCGGTCCGGCTCGAAGAGGGCCAGCACCGAGTCCCCGGCGAACTGGTAGATGTCACCGCCGTAGTCCCGGATGCCCTCCACCATCTCCGTGAAGTAGCTGGACAGCAGGCGCTGGAGCGCGTCAATGCCCCGAGGCCCGGCGCCGCTCAGCGAGACGACGATGGGCGTGAAGCCCGCGATGTCCAGCAACAGGCTGGCCCCGTGCGCCGACTCCACCGGAGGCAGGGGCACCTCGCCCAGCTGCGCCAGCCTGCGCACGATGGCCGCGGGGACGTAGGGGGCCAGCGACGCCAGCGTCATCCGCTCGTTCACGCCTCCCCCCTCGGGAGCTGTGCGGCTGTCAGCGGCCATGGCTCAGGCCAGCACCGAGAAGCGGATCCACATCGACAGGCCGCAGACCAGCGCCCAGACGGCAATCTCCAAGGTCTCCGAGAGCGGCTGGATCTTCCGCACCGCGCCATAGAGGTGAATGAGGACCATCAGCCCGCAGGTGAGCGTCACCAGATCGAACAGGCGGTAGTAGCCCTTCGGATCCGGGATGGCGTGCGCGATCGCGATCAGCATGGCCAGCGCCACTCCGCCCAGGCAGCGCCCGAAGTAGACGGTGAGATCCGTGCCCCCCTCCGGCAGCTTCCACCGGAACCAGCGCGCCCACGTCAGCGGCACGAACAGCAGCGGCAGGGCGACGACCACCATGAAGAAGAAGGTGGCCACCACGAGGAACCAACTGGCCAGCGGATAGTCAGGGCTGATCATGGAGGGGGCGGCGTCTGGGCTGCCGTGCTAGAGGAGGCACAAGGTGGCGGAACTCTTTGCCACCCAGCATAGCAGAGCCCTCGCGCGGCCAACCCCGCAGGTTTGCGAGACCCAGCTAGTGCACCGTCTCCAGCAGCCAGTCGCAGACCCGCTCCAGCGAGTCCGTGCGCTCCAAGGGCTCCGGAAAACGCCGGAACTCCCGCTCTGGCCCGAAGAGCACGGCGGGCTTGCGGTAGCGCACGGCCAGCGCCGCCTCGGAGGCCGTCCCCGCCCCTCCCGGCAGCACCACGAGCGCCTGGGCCGTGAGGACGTTGAGGTGGTTGCGGCTCATTGCTTCCTCACCCTGCGAGCCCCTCAGCGGCAGGTGGGTGAACACGGGCAGCTCCACGCTCGGGTTCGGGTAGCCGGCCCGGGCCCGGTACACCCCGTCCACCAGCTCGCCCGGGACGATGCCAATGGACAGGCCCTTGCGCCCGGGCACCGCGACGAACGCCTCCGCCGCCACACGCATGACGCCCTCGCCGGCGCCCGTGAGCAGATCGTACCCGTGCTCGGCGATCCACCGCGCCAGGGGTACCACCCACTCGCGGTACTCGTCCCTGCCGGAACCCAGCACCCCGATGACCTTTCTGCGCTGCACCATGACCCTTCCCATGTAGGGAGGCGGAGCCTCGAAATCCAGACTTTCGATGCAATCTCGGTGCTCAGCACAGCCACCGGCTTCCAATGCGTCGAGCAGGCGAGCAAGCCTCTTCGCCCGGCACTGAACCTTCCGCGATGCTCTTCTCTGTAAAACATGCCCGCTGCGCGACACGTTCCCTGGACTCGGGTCGCACGGGCCACGCGGCAGGGCTCCCACCCTCGCGGCGTGGCCCCGGAGCCTCATGTCGGATCCGGATCCTACCGTGGCTCCAGGTAGCCGGGAGGATCAGGGATGTTCGATGTATGCGCGGGGTGCGAGCGGCGCGGCCAGGTGTATGAGATCTTCGACTGGTGCGCCCACTGCGAGCGCTCCCTCTGTCCGGGCTGCCTGCGGGAAGGGTGCTGCCAGAGCATCCCCGCGCGCTCCGGCCAGCGGGCCTTCAAGCAGCGCCCGGGGCGCCCGGGCTGGCGGGCCCGGTGGCTCAACGTGCTGAGCTCGCCGGACCGAGCGGAGCCGCCCCTGCCAGCGCACTTCGGCGGGCGCTGCTGTGCCCGGGCCAGGGCCGTGCAGTGCTCGTGCGCGTTCCACTGGATCTGCCCCAGCCACGGGGACCGGCACGTCGGCTCTCACGACTGAGGCGCGGCCGCGCCCCGGGCCTCCCCGCGCCCGGGCCTACTTCCTCGGCCGCGGATCGATGTCGATCTCCTGCCCCGGCACGGCCATCACCGAGGTGGCGAACACCCCGCTCGGGCAGGTGACGATGACGTCCAGCTCCTTGCCCGCCTCGATGGGCGCCTTGAGCGGAGTGGCGCTCTGCAGCATGTCGTTGCCGACCTTGGCGTGGCAGGGAGCGGGATCGCCGCCAATGTTCAGCGTGCCCGCGCCCGGCTGCGACAGCGCCTCGGGGATGGTCCGCACGTCAATGCGATCCCGGCGCTCCGTCCTCCCGAAGCGGTGCAGCTTGCCATCCACGGCGGTGGACACGAGCAGCGCCCCTGGCTTCTCGAGGCGCGGGGAACCATCCACGCGGATGCCGCTGATGTAGAGCCGCTCACCGGGCGCGAGGTTGACCACCTCGATGCCACCGCCACTGGCCAGGGAGCGCCAGGCGGCGAACCCCAGGATGGCCAGGGCCACGAGGGCCGAGAGGGTGATGACGAGCCCCTTGCGCGACGAGGCCTGCTCGGGCGTGACGGCCGGAGCCGGAGCGGGCGCCGGGGGCACGGGGACGGGAGCGGGCGCCACCGCCGGCATGGCAACCCGGGACTGCGCGGGGGCCGGAGCGGGCGCGGAGCGAGGAGCCGTCGCCACCGAGGCCATCTGCGTGCTGGGGCGCTGCACGGGGGCGGTGGCCACCGCGGCGGCCTGAGCCGAGGCCGCAGCGGCCCGCTGAGAAGTCGTCGGTCCCTGCGCCACGGCGGCCATGGGCGCGGAGGCCACCCCGGACGGAGCGGGCGCGGCCGAGCCCGTGGTGGGCATCTGCTGGATCCTCGAGCGCGTGGAGCCGCTGGCGGAAGCCTGGGCCGCCGGGGCCGCCCCCGAGAGCGCGGGGCGCTGCCCTGTCTGCCCCGTCCGGGCTTGCTGGCCGGCGGCCTGCCTCATGGGGGCCTCCGCCTCCATGCTGGCAGCCTCGACCACGGGAGCCTGAGCCGGCTGCGCGGCCGGGATGGGCCGGGGAGCGCTGCCCGTGCGGGGCGGAGCGACGGGGTTGGGACGAGGGCCGGAGCCGACGCCGGGGCGCGAGCCTGTCAGGTTGGGACGGGAGCCCGAGCCGGTGCCGGAGTTGGAGGCAGACCCCGCCAGCCGCGCCGAGGAGCGCGTGTCGGAGGGAGCCAGCTCGCCGGTGTTCCCGGTGGAGATGCGCGGGTGCGAGCCGGAGCCGGACGAGGTTCCGGCCGAGGCGGGCGCGTACTCCACCAGCCTGTCCGACAGCGTGTCCTTGAAGAACTGGGCCACCGCGGCCGGCGAGGAGTTGAGCCGGTGGTGCGCCATCACCGCTTCGATCTCCTCGCGCATGGCCGCCGCCGAGGGCGTGCGCCGCGACGGATCCTTCACCAGCGCGCGGAGGATCAGATCCGACACGTCCTGGGGAATGCTCGGCTTGAGCTGCGAGGGGACGGGCGCCGGCTCACGGACGATCGCGTTGAGCGTGGCCGCGTCATGATCGCGGCGGAACGGCAGCTGGCCGGTGAGCAGCTCGAAGAGCACCACGCCCAGGGCGAACACGTCGTTGCGCGCGTCCAGCGGACGGCCCGCGGCGGCCTCCGGGGAGATGTACGAGATCTTCCCCTTGAGCACGCCCGCCTGGGTGTGATCCTCGCCCTGCACCTTGGCGATACCGAAGTCGCTCAGCTTGATGGCGCCGTCGAGCGACACGAGGATGTTGTGGGGGCTGACGTCGCGGTGCACCACCGGGTGCGCGTTGCCGGCCGGATCCACGTAGCTGTGAGCGTAGTGCAGGCCCGCCGCCGTCTCGGCGACGATCTTCAGCGCGTGCTCCATGGGCAGCGCCAGGCCCTTGCGGCGCAGCTCGTTCATGAGCCGCTTCAAGTCCGGGCCGCGCACGTACTCCATCAGGATGTACGCCACGCCCTCGGTGACACCCACGTCGAAGGTCTGCACCACGTTGGGGTGCGTCAGGCGCGCGTTCGCCCGGGCCTCGGCGAAGAGCATGTCCACGAACTCGGGATTCTCCGCGAACTGCGCGAGAATCTTCTTCATCACCAGGAACTTCTCGAAGCCCTTCACGCCCACCTGCTTGGCGAGGAAGACTTCGGCCATGCCGCCCTGGCCCAGCCGGCGGATGATCTGCAGCTTGCCGCCGCCGTGCGAGCCGCTGATGTCCGTGTTGCCCGGGTTGGCCTGGGGCTCGGCGTTGGCGGCGAAGAGGAACTGCGTGGTGGCCTTGGCCTCCAGCGCCTCCACGTCCTCCAGCAGGCGATCCGTCAGCGGCACGCGCGCCAGGAACTGCGGCAGGTTGGGGATGGAGGCCAGCCGCGAGGCGCCGCCGCACACGGAGCAGGGGCGCTCCTGGCCCTCGTTCTGGCGCAGCATCTGGAGGAAGGTGGCCGCGTGCTGGCGCTGGTGGTGCAGCTGGCCGCAGTTCTGGCACTCGTACGGCAGCCACAGCGAGTGGATCTTCGCCGGCAGCGGCTTGCCGGACTTGGCCAGCGGCGAGAGCACCGAGGGCGGCACGCGGCAGAGCACCACCTGCGAGCCCTTGCTGGCCGTCTCCAGCACCTGCTCCAGCTTCAGCACGCCCTCCAGCTCCACCTTGGCCACGTGCGAGAAGTCGAACGCCACGCGCCCTTCCAGCCCCGAGGCCAGCCGGCGCACGTTCAAGTCACCCCGGATCACGCTGGCCAGGGTGACGTAGGTAATATCGTCCTGCACCACCTTCAGGTGCGTGGGCAGATCCAGCGGCTCGGCGGCCACATAGAGCCGCAGGTAGCGCATCACCACCGGATCCACGGTGCCCAGGTTCTGCCGGCGCATGTAACCGAAGAACTCGCCGGGCAGATCCGCGAACTCCAGCGGGTTGGAGCACACCGGGCAGTTGTGCTCGGGGGCGCGGTTCTCGGAGATGATCTGCGCCTCGTCCATCAGGTTCACGGCGCGCAGCCGGTCCTCGCTGCACGTCTTGCACGTGTACGGCGCCAACACCGTGAGCACGCGCGAGACGCCCGCAAAGCCCTCCACCATGTTCAGCTGGTCCACCACCACCGGCGGTGCGTAGACCACGTACATGCTGATGGCGCCCGGCGGCAGCCTGGAGACGAACTCGATCCACTTGCGCACGCCGAACGAGCTGATGCGATCGATCGCGCCGAGATCGACGATGACAATCCCGTTGAGATCGGGGCTGGCGGACGTGAGCGGGAACGTCTCGTCGATGACGCCGGAGATCCGCACGTGGGTGATGTTGCCCACGCGGAAGCGGTTGATGACTGCGTTGGAACCCTGGTTCTCCACCGGCCCTACCCTCATTCCGTACAGAAGAGCAGCGACTTGGGGAGCGCCGCTCGGCGGCGCGCATCCCCCAGATCCACCGCGCAAAGGACCCGCGACTCACGCCCTCGCACCACACGCACAGCAATGGCATCGCTGTGCTCGATCATCCGCCTCAGCCCCAGCCCCGCCCCACCGCCCGAAGAATTGACCTGCACGCGCCCCCCGTAAGACTCCAGCGCCCGGGCAAACGGCCCCGTCGTCAACCGGCCGAACCGATCCACCGCCTCCAGGTACATCCTCGCGCCGTCCACCGCGAGCGCCAGCTCGCAGGCGTCCTCCGCCTCCACCTCCTGCACCTCCGTCCGCCGGTGTGCGTACTTCGGTTGGCCCGTCGAGTCCACCGGAGCGTCAAGCAAGGCATTGGCCGCCAGCTCGTGCAGCACGTCCGCCGCCAGCTGGGCCGCCGTCTTGGAACCCCCGGACTCCTGCACCACCAGCGAGGCCGCCTCCGCCGCGTACTGCATGTCCTTGAGCCGCCGGATGCGCTGCCGGGCCACGGACAGCCCGGCGGGCATCAGCGTGCCGCCTCGCAGCACCGCCCCCAGCAGGTGCGCCTCCCACTCGGTGGGGCCACTGTCCGGCGCACGGGTGGCGAGCAGGAGCGTGGGCGGATCGCGGGTGAGCAGCTCCGCGTGCGCCGGCGTGAGCCGGCCGTCAAAGAGGACCAGCCGGCGGGTAGGGCCTCGCGGGCTGCCCGCCTCGTCGGTGCTCGAGTACAGGGAGACCCCACCGCGTGCCAGCGTGGGGGCTACCTGCTCGAGCACCGTCGGTGCGAGCGAAGGATCTGCGATCAGCAGGAGGCCACGGGTGGCCTCCAGGTGGGGGGCGGTTCGCACAGCGGCCTTGCTAGTAGTGAAGCTTGACTTCCGTGTAGAGCCCCCGAGGCGGCGCCGGGAAGCCGTGAGACTCCTCGTACTTCGAGTCGAAGAGGTTGGTGCCCAGCAGCGACACGGACATCTCATCCGACACGTTCACGCCGATGCGGGCGCTGGCGGTGACATAGCCCGGCAGGCTCACGCGCTGCGTCTCGCCCGTGTCCTCCACGATGAAGCCCGGATCGAAGCGGTTGCCCACATACAGGCCATACACCTCGACGAAGCCCAGCTTGCCCATGTTGGTGCGGGCGCGCGCGTACACGCGGTGGTGCGGGGCGTAGTCCAGCTGGGTGGAGGGGCTGCCGTCATACGGCAGGTTCGTCGCGTCCAGGTACTGGTAGGCCACGTCGAAGGAGGAGTTGGCGGCGGGGATCTGCGCGGAGGCCTCGAGCTCGGCGCCCAGCACCCGCGCGTTGCCGATGTTGCGGAACTGCGAGGTGGAGCCGAACAGCAGCGTCTGGTTGATGAAGTTCTGGGCGCGGTTGTAGAAGCCCGTGGCCGTCAGGCGCACCCGGCGCTGGAAGGGCCAGAAGTCCACCGCCAGCTCGTAGGTGTCCAGCGTCTCGGCGCGCAGGTCCGAGCTGCCCAGCAGCGTCGCCGCGTACATCTGCTGGTTGATGGCCAGCTCCGCCAGCGTGGGCGCGCGGAAGGCGCGGCCGTAGTTGGTGCGCAGCGTGAGATCATCCATCGCGTGGAACACGATGCTGGCGCGCGGAGAGATTTGATCCGTGCGGTGGGCCCAGATCTTGTCGGGGATCTGGTAGCGATCGTAGCGGGCGCCGGCGCCCAGCACCAGCCGCTGCGTCGGCCGGTACTCGGCGTCCACGAAGCCGCCGATGATGGTCTCCTTCGTGTCATCCGAGGTCAGCCCCGTGAGCACGTTCTGGTTGTTGACCAGGTCGTCCTTGGCGTCGCCGCCGAAGGTGAGGTTGAGCTTGCCCAGGGACGCCAGGGCGCGCACCTCACCGCCGTAGCGGCGGCGCTTGCCGAGCGAGGGCTGCAGATCGGTGGTGATCAGGTTCTTCAGGCTCACCACGCGGCGCTTGAAGAGCGTGTAGCCCTGAGCGAACACGCGCACGTTGTCCGTCACCTGCTGATCGAACTGGGCCGAGGCGTTGAGGTTCTGCACGTGCTCGTTGTCGTCCGGCGTGTAGTGGCAGCGGCCGCAGTTGCCCACGGTGGAGATCTGCTGCCCGCCCGGGCGGCCCAGGTTGGAGTCGGTGAAGTCCGCGTTGAGCGAGAAGTTCTTCACCTTCACCTTGCCGCTCACCTGATTCACCTTCGAGTCCTCGTTGGTGTCGGTGATCTGCTTGCGCGCGTCGGTGAAGAGCTGCGGGCCGTCCGAGAAGAAGCCGTAGTAGCTGGCCAGCGCCTCCACCGGGCCGCCGCGGCCGGCCACCGTGGTCTGCACGCGGTAGGTGTTGTTCTGGCCCGCCAGCAAGCGCCCATCGGCGCCCACGTTGTGGCCCTCCTGGATGAGGTCGCCCGGCTCACGCTCGATGAGGTTGATCACGCCGCTGAAGGCGTTGGAGCCGTACAGCGAGGATCCAGGGCCGCGGATGACTTCCACCTGCTTCAGGTTGGTCATCGGCGTGGTCTCATCCGCGTAGAACTGGCCCGTCCACGGATCCGTCAGCGGGCGGCCGTCCTTGAGCAGCAGCAGGCGGTTGGACAGGTAGTTGGAGCCGAGGCCGCGGGCGCTCACCGCCACCTTGCGCATGGCGCCGCGGCGGCACTCCAGGCCGGGGAAGTACTGAACGGCCTCGCAGAGGCTGAAGGCGCCGGTGCCCTCGAGCTCCGAGGCGGGGATCCACGCCACCGTGAGGGGCACGTCCTGGATCTTCTGGGCGCGCTTACCGGCGGTGGTCACCACCGCCTCGCTCAGCAGCTTGTTCACGCCCTCCTCGATGGAGTTCGCTCCACCGAGCGGATCCTCGGGGCCAATGCCCGCCATGCTGGAGGGCGGCGGCAGCGCGCCCGTGCCCGTCGGCCCGGAGAAGCGCGAAGAAGACGGGGTGTTGGAGGTATCGAGCGGGTTGCCCGCCAGACCGCCGGGAGCAGGCGTCGCGGGCGAGCTCGCCGCGGAGGAGCCCGCCGCGGAGGCAGGCGCCGTCACGGGAGCCGGGGCCGGAGCCGGCTCGGAGGGCGGCGGCAGAGGCAGCGTGGGCGACTCGGTGCTGCCGCTCGGCACGGGCGAGGAGGACGCATCCGGCGGCGGGGAGGCCGTGGGATCATCCGTGGACATCCCCTCCATCGGAGCCGGCGCGGGCGCGGGCGCCGGCGCGGGCGGCGCGGCCTGGGCGCCCTTGCCCTTCTTGGGGAGCTTGCCCTTGAGGGGCTTGCCGGACTTGGTCTTCGCATCGGCGGCGCCGACGGCCCTCGGCTTGGGCTGGGCCTGCGCCGTGCCAGCCGCGAGCCCGGCGGCGAGACAGAACGCCAGGGAGATCCGCAGGTACGCGCGAGCCCCGTGGGGCCCCGAGAGAACCAAAGCCGCAACACGCTGCGGCCAACTCATGACAGTCGAGTGCATCATTCTCACATCCGCTAGAGGAGCAGCCTTGTTCTTGAAGCCCCGGTCCACAGTCCGCGCGGAGGAGCCCCCTCCTGCCAAGGGTGGGGCGCAATCGCTCGAACTGTCAGATTCAAGTTACCCTACTGCATTGATATGAGCCAAGTGTAGGGCCAGAACCGCCCTGGAGCCGCATCCCCACCCACCCCATGGAGGGCGATGACGCGGCGCAAGGCGGCCCGAGCCTGACCCCTGGCTCCCCAACCCCTGGCCCATTTCCCCCCTGCCCTCCCCCACCTGACAGGTGCGGGAGTCCCTTGCCCTTCATTCCTACCTGCCCGGTGGTGACGCCCCGGGCCCGGTGCACAGCCCTGCGTCAGTCGTCCGGCTGCTCGTCGGAGACGTCCATGGCGCTGACGAAGTTGGGCAGCACGGGGTTGAGCTCCGCCGAGTTCACCAGCGCGTCCGTGTTCACGCGCAGCACCGGAGACTCGACGATCACCGGCTGCCGGCGCGGCGGGCCCTGCTGAACGAGCTTGCGGAAGTCCTCGAAGTCCTTGCCCTGCACCTTCACGAAGGCGCTGAAGGGCTCCACGGCGCCCAGCTTCCCCAGGCTCTCGTCCACGTTGGCGCCGCGCAGGGTGACGAACACCGCGCCCGGCACCTTCGTGCTGCGGTAGATGACGCGCGCATCCTTGGGGGCGTGCGACAGCGGCACCAGCGCCGCCTCGGCGCCCTTGGCCTCGAGCATCTTCAGCGCCGACTCCACGTTGGGCACGGACACCATCTTGAAGTGCTTCTGCGCGTCCAGATCGCCCGCGAAGATGACGTTGGAGACGAACTTCGGATCCGAGGACCCCGCGCCCTTGGTGATGGCCAGGCGCTTGCCGGACAGATCCTTCACGGAGCCCTTGCCGTAGGAGATGACGGCCCAGCGCTGCGCGGTGTCCCCGGACATGGCCGCGAAGGCCACCGGGACGGCCCTTGCGCCCAGCTGCACCGCCGCCCACGCGTCCACCACCGCGAAGTCGAGCGTTCCATCCGAGATGGCCTTGGAGAAGTCCTCGTAGCGGCCGAAGCTCTTGGCCGCCACGGGCTGGTTGAGCGAGGCGCCCAGCTGCGCCGCGAGCTTCTCGGCGAAGCCGAAGCGCTGCTGGCCATCCGTGAGGGTGGTGGGCAGGAACACGCCCAGGGTGGTCTTCTTCTCGGCCCGCGCGGCGGGTGCCCAGGCACACACCAGCGCAAGCCCCAACAACAACGAGAGGCGGGTGATCTTCATGGAGTGGTCTCCGTGGCGGTGGCCTCGCTGGGGTTGGCGTCGGCGGAGGCGCCGCCCAGGCCGTAGATGGCCACCAGGCGGTCCTTCCACTCGCGCACGGTGGCCATCCGGGGCCCCCCGCTCGAGGACAGGTAGCGGCGGTAGGCATCGACCGCCTCGGGGATGTCATTGCGGCGCTCCTGGGCGTCGATGCCCAGGTTGAGCGTGGCGGTGGACACGGAGGACTCCAGCCTGCGCCAGGCGGCCACGGCGTCATTCGCCTTGCCCTTGCGGTAGTCCACGCAGGCCAGGTTGTGCTGGAGCAGGGCGTTGTCCGGATCGGCGGCGAGCGCGGCCTTGAAGGCCTTCTCCGACAGCTTGAAGTTGCCGGTGGCGTAGGCGTGCTCACCCTCGAGGCGGTTGAGCGCGTTGGCGAGGGAGGCGATCCACTTGGCCTGCCAGGGCGAGGGCTTCTTGGAGCCGCTGGCCAGCACCTTGCGCGCCTGGGGCACCAGCTCCTTGCGGTAGAGCATGTACGCCTCCGTCAGCGCGCGCGTGTTGGCGCTCGCCCAGCGCGGGGCCGGGACGAGGGCGCGCTTGAGGAACGCGCTCGGGTCCGCGCCGCGCCGCTCCTCGGTGATGACGAGCGCGCGGGTGAAGGAGGCCAGCCTGGCCAGATCCGGCTGCTTGTTGAGCGGGAACTTCTCGGCCAGCTCCACGTCCTTCTGCGCGGCCCCGGCGTCGCCCTTCTCGAGGCTCGACAGCGAGCGGCGCAGCAGCATGAGCGGGAGGTTGGCCTGGGCCAGCTCGCGGGCGGCCTTGGAGGGGCCGGGCTCGGACAGCCGCTGCACGGCCTCGTCCACGCGATCCAGCCCCACCTGCGCCAGCGCCGCGCCCACGGACACATCCGCCAGCTCTCCGGGCTCCTCCGTCAGCTTCCCGGCCTGCTCGAAGGACTCCAGCGCCTTCTGCGCCTCGCCGGCCCCGTTGCGGGCGTAGCCCAGCAGCCAGTGATCGCGCCAGGTGACTCCCGGCAGCGTCACGCCCTGCTCCAGCACCATGCGCGCGCCGGCGAAGTCACGCTTCTCCAGCAGCGCCGCGCCGAGCCTGCGGGCCATGGGCGCGCTGCGCTCGAGATCGAACGCGCGGCGCAGATCTCTCACGGCGTCATCCAGCCGGTTGCTCTCGGCGCGGCCGCGAGCGCGGTGCGCCAGCGCGCGAGCCAGCCACTTGCCGGCCAACGGGTTGCCGGGCTCCACGGAGAGCGCGTTGGTGTAGTCCTCGACGGCCTGATCCCACTGGCCGGTGGCGAAGTGGTCCGCGCCCAGCAGGTTGTACCCAAGCGCCTGGCGCGGAGCGAGCTCCACCACGCGGCGGTGCACCTCCACGGCGCGCTGGTACTTGCCGGCGCGGCGGTTGACGGAGCCGAGCGAGGCCCACAGATCCAGGTTGTTGCCACCCTCCTGCACGGCGGCCTCCAGGTAGCGGATGGCCTCGTCGTTGCGGCCCTGCGCCTGGAGCGCCTTGCCCACGGCGATCTTCGCCGACACCAGGGTGGGCGCCAGCTGCAGCACCTTGCGGTACTCGGCCTCGGCCTCGGCGTGCTTCTTCTGCGCCAGCCGCACGTCACCCAGCAGCAGGTGCGCGCTGGCCGTGTTGCCCAGCTTCACCAGGGCCACCGCGTGCGTCTCCGCGCCGGCCACGTCGCCCGCGTTCAGCAGGATGCGGCCCAGGCGCTCCTTGGGCTCGGGCGCCTGCGGGAAGCGGCTGACCAGGCCCTGCACCAGCGCCTGGGACTCCTGCATCTTGCCCTCCATCTCCAGCACGGCCGCCAGCCCCATCTGGGTGGAGACCGTCTCGGGCCGGCCCTTCTGGGCCTGCTGGAAGGCGGCGCGCGCGGAGGCCGGATCCCGCCGCAGCAGGTGCGCCTTGCCGATGAGCTCGTAGATCTGGAAGTCGTTGGCGGCCAGCTTCTCCGGGCGCTGCGCCAGGTAGCGCTGGAGCTTGGCGATGGCCACGTCTCCGCGCTGCTCGTACATGTAATACGTGCCCAGGTAGTAGTTGACGATGAGGTAGTCGAGCTTGTCCGCGGTGGAGACCAGCTCCAGCAGCGGGACGGCCTCCTGGAAGCGGCGCAGCTTGTAGTACGCCACGCCCAGCGGGTAGGCCACCGTCAGCTCGTTGGGGTTGGCCGTCATCACCGGCTGCAGCTTCTGCACCACGCGGTTGAAGTCCTGGAGCGCGTTGCCCACGGTGCCCAGGCCCACGGCGGCCGTCATCAGCGCGGGATCGGCGGTGAGCGCCTGCTCATAGAGCTGCAGCGCGCTGCGGTACTTCTCCTCGGCTTCCTTCTTGTTGCCGGCGGAGACGGCGGCGCTGGCGGAGACCTGCGCGGCGTCACCCTCCTGTACCAGGCGTTGGGCCTCGGTCAGCGGCGGCGGGCGATACTGCGCCAGGGCCGCCGTGCCGACGAGCACGTGAACGAGAGCGAGCGCCGCGGTGAGGCGGCGCAGCCAGTGGGTTCGAGAGGAGCGACTCATGAGGTTCGGGGGCTAGGAGGCAGGGCTGAACTCGGCGACGACGATGGTGATGTCATCGCGCTGGGGCTGACCGGCGCTGAAGGAGCGCACGTCCGCCATGATGGCGTCCCGCAGGCCCTCGGCGGAGAGCTGGGCGTTGGCCTGCATGGCGGCGTTGAGGCGCTGGGTGCCATAGAGCTTGCCGGCCCCATCGCGCGCCTCGGTGAGGCCGTCCGAGTACCAGACGACGATGTCACCCGGCCGCAGCTGCGCCTGGCGCGAGGAGTACTGCGAGGCGACCGAGGCGCCCAGCAGCGGGCCGCGCGCCGGCAGCGAGGCGACCTGCCCCGACATGCGGTTGAAGACGCTGGCGGCCGGGTGGCCACCGGCCGCGTAGTCAATGAAGCCCGTCTGCGTGTCGATCACCGCCAGCGCGCTGGACATCTGGTACTCGCCGCGGCCCAGGTGGGCCAGGGTGATGTTGAGCGCGCTGATGAGCACCTGCGAGTTGAGCTGATCCGGCTCGCGCATCGTCATGGCCGAGGCGAACCCGGAGGTCGCGCTGGTGGCCACCAGCGCCGTGGACAGGCCGTGGCCCGTCACGTCCCCAATGCCAATGGCCACGCGCTGCTCGTCCAGCGGCGCGCGGAACCACCAGTCACCGCCGCACGCGTCCGCGGTGACCACCACGCCGGCGATGCGCAGCGGGCCCACCTGGAGCGCCTCGCGGCCCGGAGACAGCGTCTCCTGAACGGTGCGCGCCAGGGACATCTCGCGCTCCAGCTGCGCCTTGACGCGCACGTCCTCGAGCAGGACCTTGATGCGCTCGGCCATGTGGTTGAACACGACGCCCAGGGTGCGCACCTCGCGGCCGGTGCCCGAGGCCTGGCCGGTGCTGCGCGCGTTGAGATCGCCCGCGGCCAGCTGCATCACCCGGCGCGTGAGCATGCCGAGCGGACGGGTGATGCCGCGGCTGAGCGCCAGCGCGAGCACGGCGGCCAGCAGCACGCTGCCTCCGCCCAGGGCGACGGTGCGCACCGTGGTGGCGAACAGGGCGTTCACCTTGGCCTCCTCCAGCTCCTGGCTCTGCTTCTGCAGCTCCTCCTGCGAGTAGCTGATGACGATGAGGCCCTTGCCCGCCGTGGAGCCATAGTCGAGCGGCTCCTGGAACTCGAAGACGGGCTGGCCCTGGTACACCACGGTGGCCAGGCCGCGCTCCACCTTGCGGGTGCCCGCGGAGCTGCCCAGCTTGGCGTCCTTGTCCGAGTCCGCCACCAGCTGCTGCTCGGCGTCGAACATCTGCACGCGGAGGATGTTCTTGTTGTCCGCGACGATGGAGCGCGCCACCTCGGTGAGGAAGCCGTAGTTGTTGTCGCGCAGCGACGTGGTCGAGGTGAGCGCCAGGGTGTGGCTCACCGTCTGCCCCAGCTCGCGGGACTGGGACTCGAGCCGGTCATGGAAGTGGCCCGTCGTCTCCTCGAACTGGCTCTTGTACGAGTAGAAGGACATCGCCGCCAGCAGCGCCACGACGACCACCATCAGCGCGGCCGTGGTGATCAGCAGGAGCTGATCCAGCCGCATGCCGCGGATGGAGGCCACGTCCGGGAGTTCGCCCGCCTCGAGCGGCGCGACGATGGTGCCCGTCATCTCCCCCGCTACCGGCGCCGCCAGCGTGGTGCTGGTGAAGTGGGCATTGTGGCGAGTCGAGGTCGATTCAATAGGCTGAGTCCCGGTGCCAGTTACCTCGGGAGCTCCGTTGGGAATCTCGGTCTGGGAGGCGTCATCAGTCACGGCACTGAAGCGCTGAGTCTTCTTGGGCAAGGGCACACCTGGCTGCGAGCCGCGCAAGGAACGCGGGCTGACGTGAGAAGCGGCGGGACTTTAGCGTACTTCTACGCGAGTGCGAGTCCCCGCCTCCCCCTCCTGCGGCCGACCGCCGCCCCCATATATGATGAGCATACCTGATCCCCATGGCTCTGCGCTTCCAGGTGGCTGGCTTCCCTGTCCAGGTCCACCTCCTCTTCGTCCTCACCACCCTGGCACTCGGCTGGACCGAGTCCTCCGACCCCGCGCGGCTGGCAGTGTGGTTCAGTGTCGTCTTCGTCTCGGTGCTGCTCCATGAGCTGGGCCATGCGCTGGCGTTCCGGCGCTTCGGCCACGGGGCGAGCATCTCGCTGCACGGCATGGGAGGGACGACCACCAGCGAGGGCGGCAGGCCGCTCACCCACCGGCAGGATCTATGGATCTCCCTGGCGGGGCCCGGCGCCGGCTTCCTGCTGGGGGGCCTGGTGCTGGCGCTACAGCACTTCACGCACGTTGGGCAGGGAAGCAGCCTGGCGCACTACAGCGTGGTAGCTCTGCTCTGGGTGAATATCGGCTGGGGCGTCTTCAACCTGCTGCCCGTGCTCCCGCTGGACGGAGGCCACGTGATGGCGGCCATCGTCCGCGAGCGCGGGGGCCCCCGCTTCGAGTGGCTCATCCCTGCCATCTCCCTGGCGACGGCGGCCTGTGGGCTGGTGCTCTCCCTCCTCTGGAAGCAGCGCTGGCTGGGCATGTTCGCGCTCATGCTCGCGGTGTCCAACGCGGGGCAGCTCGCTCAGGCGTGGATGGAGCGGCGCTATGCGCTGCGGATCCGCGCCTCGCTGAAGCGCGTGCGCCCCACCGTCGACGGAGCCAAGGCACCCAGCGTGGACCGGCTCCTCACGGAGCTGAGCCTGCCCTCGCGCTACACCGCTCCCGAGCCCGGCTCGGCGGCCCCGCCCGAGCGCCAGGCTCCGCCGCCCGAGCGCCACGCGCCCCCCCCGAAGCGCCCCGACCCGCCACAACCCTCGGCGGCCCTGTCCGAGCCCGAGCTCCCCGAGATGCTCCACGATCCGTGGTTCGTCGGCGAGCTGCTGCTGTCCAACGATCTGCCGGAGCTGGCCATCCGCCCGCTGAGCGCAGCCTTCTACGAGGTGCCCACGGTGCAGCGGGGCCATGCGCTCGTCACCGCGCTGCTCGAGGCCGGGCGCTACGCGGACCTCCTCCGCACCCTCTCCACTCCCAGCCAGCGGCACCTGGGAGACGAGACGCTCCTGCTGATCGTCACCCGCGCCGAGACCGCCGCCCAGCCCGCGCTCGCCGCTCGCGCCCGCGAGCTGCGCCAGGGCCGAGCCCGCTCCAAGCCCCTCCCCTCGCGCAGCGCGCATGACTCCAAGAAGCCCGGCTGATTGCCGCACCGCGCCACGCGCAGGGCCTTTCCTGGCTGGCGGACATCCCGCGCGCAGCACGCTTGAGTGCACCGGGAGTTGTTGAGTTATAGGGGCGTCTCCCCACTCTCCAGGAAGCCTCGCGTGTCACGACCTCGTTTGATCAACCGCGAAGAAGCGTCCGCTCCCATCGAGCGCGAGCTGCTCGTTCGGATGCACGATCTGATGGTGAAGGCGCGCGTGCTCGAGGAGCGCCTCATCCAGATGTACAAGCAGGGCCACGGCTACTTCTGGATCGGCGGCCCCGGCGAGGAGGCGTTCAACGTCCCGCTCGGCCTGCTGATGAAGAAGGGCCAGGGGCTGGACTACGACTACCTGCACGCGCACTACCGTCAGTCCGGCACGCTGCTGGCCATGGGCGAGGAGCCCATCGGGGCGCTGCGGCAGATGAAGAACACGGCCACGGACCCGTACTCGGGCGGCCGGAACTTCGCGGGCCACTTCTCCAAGAAGGAGTGGAACATCGCCCCGGTCTCCTCTCCCATCGAGGTGCAGTACGCCATCGCCCCGGGCACGGCCATGGCCCAGAAGCGCCACGGCGGTGACGGCATCACCATCGTCACCGGCGGAGACGCGGGCACCGCCGAGGGCGACTTCGCCTCGTGCCTGGTGTGGAGCAACCGCCCCGCCAACCCGCTGCCCATCCTGATCATCGTCACCAACAACAAGTGGGGCATCTCCACGTCGGCGGACGACCAGCACGGCGAGTCGCGCATCTCCGACCGCGCCCGCGCCTTCAACATCCGCTGCAAGACGATCAACGGCAATGATCCCCTCGAGGCCTATCGCGAGCTGAAGGAGGCGATGGACTACGTCCGCCAGGAGCGCAAGCCCTTCATGATGGAGGCCCTGGTGTCGCGGCTGTACGGGCACTCCTCCGCGTCCGGCGCCAACTTCGTGACCAACGAGGTGGACTGCCTCAAGGAGTTCGAGGCGAAGTTGGAGAAGGACGGCGTGCTGACGCGCCAGCAGATGGACGAGCTGCGCAACCGCTACACCGAGGATCTGGCCGCCGCCGCCCGCCTGGTGCGCGACGAGCCGCAGCCGGCCCCTGAGACCATCTGGAACCACATCTACGCGGAGAAGAAATAACCATGGCCAACATGGCACAGGCCATCCGCATGGCCCTGCACTACGCCGAGGAGCACCTGGGCGTGATGGACATCTTCGGCGAGGACGTGGGCCCGCCGCTGGGCGGCGTCTTCACGGTGACGCAGGGCCTGAAGAACGCGTGGAACTCGCCGCTGGACGAGCGCGGCATCATCGGCACGGCCATTGGCCTGGCCATGGCGGGCCAGCGCCCCGTCGCCGAGATCCAGTTCGCCGACTACATCTACAACACCATCGATCTGCTGAAGATCGCGGGCAACACGCTCTGGTCGAGCAACGGCGACTGGAACCTGCCCATGGTGGTGAAGACGCCGGTGGGCAGCGGCATCCGCGGCTCCATCTACCACTCGCACTCGTTCGACGCGACGGCGACCCACATCCCGGGCTGGAAGATCGTCATCCCCTCCAACCCGCTGGATGCGTACGGGCTGTTGATCTCCGCCTGCCAGGACCTGAACCCCATCATGTACCTGGAGCCCAAGGCGCTGCTGCGCGTGAAGGGCGAGGAGCGCATCCCCGGCGAGCCCGAGGACGACAAGCAGCTGTCGAAGATGATCGACGCGCCGCTGGGAGACCGCTCGGCGTGGAAGCCGCAGTGGCCGGCGCTGGAGGCGTACGCGGTGCCCATCGGCAAGGGCAAGGTGGTGCGCGAGGGCTCGCAGGTGACGGTGGTCAGCTACGGCCGCACCCTGCCCCTGTGCGCCAAGGCCGCGGACTCCTTGCGCGAGCAGGGCGTGAGCGCCGAGGTGATCGATCTGCGCACGCTCTGGCCGTACGACTGGGACCTGGTGAAGGCCTCCGTCGAGAAGACGGGCCGCGTGCTGTACGTGAACGAGGACACCGAGGTGACGAACTTCGGCGAGCACCTCGTGCGCCGCACCGTGGACGAGCTCTTCTTCAAGCTGCTGGCGCCGCCGCGGCTGCTGGCCGGCAAGTTCGTGCCCGGCATCGGCCTGGCGGACAACCTGGAGATGGCGTCCGTGCCGCAGCTCTCGGACATCACCCAGGCCATCCAGAAGCTGGCCGTTGAAGAGCCGTAAGCAGGCCGTCAGCGCGGCATCGCATGTAGGACCCCGGGCCGTCGTCCCTTCGAGTTGGAGGAGCGGCGGCCCTTTCGTTAGACTCGGCCCTCCGTGTCCACGCCTATCGCCAAGAGCCCGATGCCCTCGCCTGCGCCCGCACCCTCGACGCAGTCCGCGTTCCGCATCCGCCGCGCCCGCCGGGGAGATGCCGAAGCCCTCGCCACGCTCCTCAAGGAAGCCGGCTACCCGGAAGGCTCGGACACGCAGACGGTCCACTGGGTCACCAGCCATCCGGAGATCGAGATCTTCGTGGCGTGCGATTCGCAGGACAGGCCCGTGGGCATGCTCAGCCTCTCGCACCGCCCCCAGCTCCGGCTGCGCGGGCGCATCGCCACGGTGGACGAGCTGGTGGTGACGGAGTCCTGGCGGCGCCGCGGCGTGGGCCGGGCGCTGCTGCTGCACGCCATCGAGCGCTCCCGCGTGCTGAGCGTGAAGCGGCTGGAGCTCGCCTCGCGCCAGGATGCGGGCAGCGAGAGCGCGCGCTTCTACGAGGCGTGCGGCTTCGTCAGCGACTCCATGGTGTTCCGCCACGAGGGCCGCTGAGGCCCTGGCTCCCTCTAGGGCTGAAGGCTGTCGATGACGCGCTGGAGCCGGAGCCGGTCCTCCTCGCTCAGGTTCGTGAAGCGCACGCCAATGGCCTCGGACTCGTCGCGCACCCAGGCGATGACACCTTGGATCTGGAAGGCCTCGCCCTCCACGACCATGTCCATGCGCACGGGCGAGCCCACGTCATAGGCCCGCCGGGTCCTGAGACACAGCCCGCCCGCCGAGATGTTCAGCGAATAGGCCCTCAGGGCCTTCGCCGCATCCTGCGCCTGGGTGAAGTGCACCTCGAAGCGCGCGGGTACGCGCTCCTCACCCCGGCGATTGAGCAGGGCATCCTTCCCCGTGGCTGGCATATCCGCGGAATTGCTGTTCATGCGGCACCAGAACTCTCAAGAGCAGCAGTGCAAAGCAAACGGACGACCTGACGATTGTGCGCTCTCTGCCTCCTGCACATCGCCCGGAGCGCCTGCAAGTGTCGGCTGTCTCGCGGGCCCGGTTCAAGGGGGAGCCCTGCTCGGACGTTCGCTCTGCGGGCTCGTGATTCTCGATTGTCCGGGAGTTCCGAGCCGCTCCGCCTGTCTACGCCCGGGCCGAGGCCCTGTCTCCCCGCACGCTCTCCGAACGTGGGAGCCCCGGGAACAGGTTGAGGACCCAAATGCCAGGCACCACTTCCTGGTTCATGGGGAGCCGTTCAACCGACCCCCCTGCCAAGGAGTGCAGAGATGCGGAACAAATCAGGACTCTGGGTCCTCGTCATATGTGCCTGGAGCCTGCTGGGAGCCTGTGGCCCGGGCACGCCAGGAGCCTCGGCCGAGCCCTCCGCGGGAGGGGACGAGATCTCCACCCCAGCGCCCTCGACCCCGGTGGTGGAGCAGCCCGCGCCTCCGGGTGATCCCCAGGCCCCCGGCCCGGTGAGCCCCCCTTCGGATCCCTCCCCGAGCACTCCGCCCCCCGCGCCCACCTTCCAGTCCGCCTTTCACCAGGCGCTGCGCTGGTCCAAGAGCGTGGGCAGCCTGACGACGTTCCGCATGCGGGTTCCGGTGGGCCGGGCCGGCGAGCGGCTGCGCGTGACGTTCCGCTCGGGAGACGGGAGCCTGACGCTCCAGAAGGCCACCATCGCACGCGCGGGGGCGAACGGGGCGCTGGCCTCGCAGCCCGTCCAGCTCACCTTCAATGGGTCCTCGGGCTTCAGCGTGGGCTCTCGCAAGCTCGTCACGTCGGATCCAGTGTCCTTCCCGGCGGGCTTCCGCGACGAGGTGGACATCTCGTTCGAGGTGACTGGCGCGCTGGCCATGAGCGCCATCAATGCGTTCCCCGGCGGCTTCATGCGCTCGGGGGCGTACTCGGGCCTGACGGGAGCGCTGGGAGGCTCGTCGTGGCAGCAGGCCATCGGCATCGCCTCCGTGGAGGTGGAGGCCCCGCCCCGCCGCGCCTTCGTGGCCATCGGCGACAGCATCACCGAGGGCTACATGGACACCTACAATGACACGCGCAACGCGTGGCCCTCGCTCGTGGAGCAGCAGCTCGGGCTGCCCGTGGTGAATGCCGCGGTGTCCGGGCAGGGCTTCTGGGGAGAGCTGGTCAACCTGGATCAAGAGGTGCTGCCGATCTCCGGTGCCACGGACTGCCTGGTGCTGCTGGGGACCAATGATCTGACGGCCCTGAGCGTCGCGGATCTGGAGACGCGGATGACGACGCTGATCAACCGGCTGAAGCCCTTCTGCCACCCGTGGGTGAGCACGCTGCTGCCCAAGGAGCGGACGAACTACGGCACCTATGATCAGGTGAAGCGGGATCGCGCCTCGTTCAACGCCTGGATCCGCCAGCAGACCCTGGCCGACGTGATCGATCTCGAGGCCGTGACGCGCCAGCCTGACAACGTGAACCTCTTCATTGACGGGCTGGAGGTGGACGGCATCCACCCGAGCACCCAGGGGCACCGCGTCATGGCCGCCGAGGTGGCTCGCGTGCTGCGCCAGAAGTACGGACTCTAGAGTTGGAGGGCAGCAGGACGCTCAGATTGTCGCCGGAGTCAACAATTTGATGGAACTGCGTCAACCGGCCCAGGTTCTCCCGGGCTTCGGGTTTCGGACTTGTGGAAACCGGGAAGCGGAGCGTATGGCGGGCCCATGGCGAGCAAGTCGAGGGCCGCGGTGCCTTGGGTGTGGCTGGGGGTGGCCGGGCTCGGAGTGGCCGCGCGGCTGTGGCTCTGGTGGACGACGTTCGGCAGCAATGACTCCGCGATCTGGGGCTTGCATGGGCAGCACGTGCTGGCGCTGGGCCTGAGGGGCGCGTACGAGACCTACGTCGACTTCAATCACCCGCCCTTGATGGGGCTCTACTCTGGCGTGGCTTGGGCGAAGGGCGCAGGCCAACCGCTGGCCTTCGCGCGCCTCATCAAGCTGCCGGGGCTCGTGGGCGAGGCGCTGTCCCTCTGGGGCCTGTGGCGCTTCGCGAGCCCGCGAGCCGCCGCCGCGTATGCCCTGGTGCCCGTCTCCATCCTCGTGAGCGGTTTCCACGGCAGCACCGACTGCCTGTACGCGGCCTTCATCTTCCTGGCGGCGGTGGCCTTCGATCGCGAGCGCTACTTCCTCTCGGGGCTCTTGTGGAGCGCGGCGCTCAACGTGAAGGTGCTGCCCATCGTCCTGGTGCCCATCGTGCTCCTGGCGCCTCGGGATCGGCGCTCGTTCCTGCGGCTGGTGGCGGGAGGGGCGCTCGGCTTGCTGCCCTTCGTTCCTCCTCTGCTGGTAGCCGCGGGGAGCATGTACCGGAACATGCTTGTCTATAACTCGCAGCCGAATGACTGGGGCGTGCTCGCGTTCCTCAACGCCGTGGACCGCGAGCCCCGCATCCGAGCGCTCTTCTCGGCGCTGCGAACCGACTTCATCGAGCGTGGCCGATACCTCATGCTGGCGAGCATCACCGGGGTGGCGCTGCTCTCACGGTTCCGGCTCAAGCTGTCGATGACGGAGCAGACGGCCCTGGGCGCGGCGCTCTTCTTCGTGTTCGCGCCGGGCTTTGGCGTCCAGTACCTGGTCCTCCTCGCGCCGGTGCTGTGCTTCGTGGAGCTCCGGGCGGGGCTGTGGTGGGGGTGGCTGACGGGCGTGTTCGCCGCGCTCTTGTACGGCATCTTCCTCAGGCCGGATTTCCGCCCGCCGTTCGCGGAGTTCGGCCCCTACCCACAGCCCGCCGTGCTCGTGGGCGTGCTGGCCTGGGCTTACCTGCTCCAGTTCGTATGGGCGCGGCTCCGCGACGCGTGGGTGCGCACTCAGCCCGTGTTGCGCATGCCGGCGGCGATGCCGTTGAGCGTGAGCAACAACGGCCGGCCCACCTCCTGACCCTCGCGCTTGCGCCGCAACAGCTCCACCTGGAGGAAGGACATGGGGTCCACGTAGGGGTTGCGCAGGGCGATGGAGCGCTGGAGCTGCGGGTTGTGATCCAGCAGCTTCTCCTCACCCGTAATCCGCTTCACCCAGCGGCGGGTGCGCGAGTGCTCCGCCCGGATGGTCCGCCACAGCGGGCGCGTGGACTCCGGCGCGAGCTTCGCGTACCGCGAGGCGATCGAAATATCGCTCTTGGCGAGCACCATCGTCACGTTGTCGATGACCATGCGGAAGAACGGCCACTCGCGATACATCCGCTTCAGCAGGGCCAGCCCCTCGGGCTTCGCCGCGAACGCCTCCAGCGCCGAGCCCACGCCATACCAGCCCGGCAGGATGGCCCGGTTCTGCGTCCACGCGAACACCCAGGGAATGGCGCGCAGCGACTCGAGCCCCCCCGCCTTGCGCTTGCTCGGGCGCGAGCCGATGGGCAGCGCGGAGATCTCCTCCAGCGGCGTGGCGGCCATGAAGAACTCGACGAAGCGAGGATCCTCCCACACCAGCGCGCGGTACTCGCGCCGGCCCGTCTCCGCCAGCGTGTCGAAGGCCTCGCGGAAGACGGTCTCATCCTCGGGCGAGGGCCGCGGCTGCGCATCCATCACATGCAGCAGCACGCCGCCCAGCACCAGCTCCAGCGTGCGCCGCGCCAGCTCTGGCTGCGCATACTTGTGGTCCAGCGCCTCGCCCTGCTCCGTCGCCTTGTAACCGCCCGCGAGGCTCCCAGGCGGCAGGGCGAGGATGGCCTGCTGGGCCGGGCCGCCGCCGCGCGCCACGGACTCGCCGCGGCCGTGGAACAGGCGCAGGGCAATCCCCTCCTCCTTCGCCACCTGGGTGAGCGCCACCTGGGCCCGGTGGAGCGCGGCGGCGGCCGCCAGCAGCCCCACCTCCTTGCCCGAGTCGCTGTAGCCCACCATCACCTCCTGCACGCCGCGCGCCTGAAGGTGGCGGCGGTAGGTGGGATCGGCGAACAGGGTGCGCAGCACCTTCGGGCCGTCATCCAGCGCGCCGAGCTGCTCGAACAGCGGGACGATGTCCACCGTGGCGCAGCCCCGCTCCGCGTCCCAGAGCCCCGCGTGACGCGCACACCGGAACGCCGCCAGCACATCCTCCGCGGTGCTGGCCATGGAGAGGATGAAGGTGCGGCACGCCACCTCACCGGACTCGGCCTGGGCCTCACGCACCCGGTCCAGCACCGCGAGCAGCCGGGCTCCTCCCTCCGAGGCCGCGGGCCCGCCGGAGATCGAGGCGTTGGCGCTGATCGCATCCTCGGCCGGTGCGCGGAACTCCAGCTCGGCCAGGTGGAAGCCCATGACGCGGACGCGCTCCAGCACGCGGCGCACCTGCCGGACACCGGCGCGCTCCGCCTTCACCTGCAAGAGCGTGCGCTCGAGCAGCTCCAGATCCTTCAGGAACGCCGCGGGAGAGCGATAGGCCGCGGGAGCCATGAGCTCGGTGCTCCCGGTGCGCTGGCGCTCCACGTACTGGAGCGCGAGCTGGAGCCGGGCCTCCATGAAGCGCAGCTTGCGCCGCCAGGGCTCGCCCGCGGTGCGAGGCCCCTGCCGCTGCGCCACCTGGGGAAGCTCCGCCTCGTCCGCCTCGATCGAGGCGCGCAGCTCCTTGGGAGTGGGCGCGTGGCGATCCGACTGGGACAGGGCCACGCCCAGCTCCTCCACGTCGTGCAGCAGCATGCGCAGGCCGCGGGCGCGGTGGGCATGCAGCGTGTCCGCGAGCACCTCGGGCGTGACGAGCGGGTTGCCATCCATGTCTCCCCCCACCCACGAGTGCACCTTCACGGGGGTGGGGACACGGCCCAGCGGCTCGCCGTAGACGGACTCGAAGGCCCAGGAGATCACCTCCGGCAGCCGCGAGAGCTGATCGGCGAGCACCTCCTCCACGTACCAGAGCGCGTTCTTCACCTCGTCACCCACGGTGGGGCGCATGCGCCGCAGCTCGTCCGACTGCCAGAGCGCGGTGATCTCCTCGCGCACCGTCTCCAGATGGTCCGCGCTCTCCTGGGGCGTCAGCGAGCAGCGATCCCACTCCTCCAGCAGGAGCTGGATGCGGTAGAGCTTCTCCAGCAGCGTGCGCCGCGCCGCCTGGGTGGGGTGCGCGGTGAGCGTCAGGGTGACCTGCATCGCACGGAGGGCCTCGCGCACCCGCTCGGCGGGGATGCCCGCTTCCTTCAAGGTCTGGAGCGCCGCCTCCAGCGAGCCGCGCTGGGGCTTGGCCTGGGGATCGCTCGCGTGCGCGCGGAAGCGGCGGATGCGGTGGTGCTGCTCGGCGAGGTTGACGAGCTGGAAGTAGACGGAGAAGGCGCGGAGCACGGGCTCGGCCTGCTCGAGGGGGAGCTTGTGCAGGATCGCGGCGAGCTCCGCGGCCACGGCCCGCCGGCCCGCCTTGGGTCCGCGACGGCGCTGGATGGCGAGGTGGCGGACCTGCTCTTCGAGTTCGAAGAGGGCCTGTCCTTCCTGCTCGATGAGGACTTCTCCGAGGAGCCGGCCTAGCAGGCGGACATCTCGGCGGAGGGGTTGGTCTACGGTTCGGGTGCGCGCCATGACGCACCGCACCCTAGCTCCACCTCGGGCCCGGACTCACAGAAAGCGATCACATCGCACAGCAACGGACACCCGGGAGCGGTGCCGGGGGTCACCCGCTCCACTCGCCCCCTGACAAGTGGTCTTGCACACGGTGTTTGACACGCGAGAGGCCGAGCAGGGCTACCTGATCGTGGCTACGGCGCAGAGCACTTCACCGGCCCCTGCGAGGCCTTGAAGAAGTACGAGTAGAGGTCCGGCGTGAGCGAGAAGTTGCACGTGTTCACGGCCTCCGGGTCGAGGTTGGGGTGGCCCTGGATGTAGCGAGCGATGTAGTCGCGCACTCCATCCGCAGAGGACCACAGCAGCTTGCCCTCTTTGAACATGGAGAAGCCGCCGCCACCGCCGCCCCGGTAGTTGTTGATGGCGATGTGGAACACCTGGCCATCGGTGACGTCCTGCCCGTTGAACTTCAGGTGGGTCAGGCGCGAGCCCGCGGGCCGGGTGAGATCGTAGCCGTAGTCGATCTTCGAATAGAGATCCCAGTTGTAGTCCTGCGCGTTGGGCACCTTCGCGGACGCCGGGTTGGAGGAGGCCGGAGGGGCGCTGGTGTTCCACTGCGCGAAGTACTGGGCGTTGAGCTCCAGCGCGCGGCGCAGGATGGAGCCGTTGATCTCCATCACGTAGAGCGTGTTGTCGTAGATGTAGATGCTGTACGCATCGCGCAGGGTGATGTCACCCGCGGGCAGCCTGCCGTCATCGGTGAACAGGGCGGCGAGCGAGAGCTCCACCGGGTGGCCGTTGTCCTCGGCGGCCTGCTCCTGGACGGAGTTGATGAGATCGGCCAGCGCGCTGTCCACGTAGCGGGCGGCAAAGCCCCCGGGGAAGGCCGCGCGGGTGGAACCAATCCGGGTGCTCACATACGCGAGCGTGGTGTCATGCGCGCCGCGGGTGAGCTGGGCCACCTGGGCATCCTCCGCGACGTTGGCATCCACCGCGAGAAGCCGCGAGTCCTTGCCGTCCACGGTCCAGTGGCCGTCCTTGTAGACCATGGAGAGATCCACCTGGCCCAGGTGACTGCCCCAGCGGTTGGGCTGAATGAGCAGCACGTCCTGGCCCTGGGTGTTCTTCAGCAGCATCTTCGGGATGGGCTGGTGGGTGTGGCCCGTGAGCAGCACGTCGATGCCGTCGATCTGCTGGGCGATCTGCACCGCCTCGTTCTCGCCCGGCACGTTGCCGCGGTCGGCCCACTTCGTGGCATCCGAGTAGTCCGTCAGCCACGAGGCGGGATCGCTCGCCTTGCCCGTGGGCTGCTTGTCCGGACCGCTGTGGATGGCCACCACCACGACATCGGCCCCCGCCTCGCGCAGCTTGGGCACGTAGGCCCGGGCCGTCTCCAGCGGATCATCGAAGCGCAGGCCCGGGATGTTCTCGGGGCGCTCCCAGATCGTCACGCCCGGCGTCACCAGGCCGAGGATGCCCACCTTCACACCGCACACGTCCTTGATGAGGTAGGGGGTGAAGGCCTCGCTGCCGTCGGCGCTCTTGCGCACGTTGGCGCCGAGGATGGGGAAGTTCACCTCGCCCTTGAACTTGTTGAGGACGTTCAGGCCGTAGTTGAACTCGTGGTTGCCGAGCGCCATGACGTCATAGTTCAGCTCGTTCATGGCCACGGCCATGGGGTGCTTGGGCGTGTTGTCCACCAGGGCGTAGTAGGTGCCCAGCGGTGTTCCCTGAATGGCATCCCCGGTGTCGATGAGCAGGTTGCAGTTGGGGTTCTCCGCCCGGGCTTGCCGGACGAGCGTGGCCACCTTGGCCAGCCCGCGCGAGGCGTCCTCCTTTCCGGTGAAGTAGTCCCAGGAGAAGATGTTGGTGTGCAGGTCGCTGGTCTGCATCAGCCGCACGGTGCGCGGCGAGGTGTCCACCGGCGGCGGCTTGGGATCGTCGCCACAGGCGGTCAGCGAGAGGAAGGCACAAGTGGCCATGGCAGAGAGCCAGGCCGAGCGGCGCGGAGCCGCGAGAGAACGCGAAGGCATGAGTGAGGACCTCGGAAAGGAGCTGCCCGGGAGATCTGCTTCCGGGTAGCTGATCCTCTTACCCTGAGGTGGCGCCTTCGGGCTGCAGAGTCTTCGCGCCATGAATCCGAGAGTTGGCAAGCAGGCGAGCCGTTCCTCGCACGGCGGGTGGCACCGGAGGCTTTGCTCCCCAGCCATTGCGGAGCTGGGAACCTGCGTTACCTCAAATACATGACCGAAGTGCACACCACTCCGCGTGACTACACCCTCCCCGAGGGCTGCCCCACGTGCGGCGCGGATCTGCCGGTGCGGGTGACCGCGGCTGGGCCGAACGGCGTCTGCAAGCACTGCGGATGGTTCGGCCGTCCGCTCATCACCGTGACGCACCGGGGACTGCGCATCAGCTACGAGGGCGCCCAGGCCTGAGGCCGAGCGCCCCTACCACGCTCCAGAACCTGATCAGGTGCCGATGCGCTGGAGGATGAGGATCGGTCCGTCATCCAGCCTGCGGCCGCGCAAGTCGATCTCGCAGTCCAGCATCCAGTCCCCGTGTCCCTCCGGGTCCATGATGCGCTGCTGCGCTTGCCACAGCCGCTGGCCCGTCTCCTTGATGAACGTGAGGCTCGGCCTGCGCGCCGCCGGAGTGAGGAGCACCACCTTGTGCTCCTCGAAGTAGGGCGCCATCGCCTGCTCCAGCTTCGGCGCCGTCCACTCGCCCACGGCCCCATCCAGCATCTCCAGCGCGTCCATGTAGCGCTTCTGCCCCAACGCCCGGAGCAGCCGGTGCAGCTCCTCGCGCACTCGCGCCGCGAATGCCTTCGGATCCTCCGTCAGCTCCTTGGGCTTGAGCTCCACCACGGGCTTCGGCGCGAGCGCCGCCCCCGGGTTGCGCATCCGCTCCCACTCATCCAGCAGGCTGGAGTCCACCTGCCGCAGCGTGGCCCGCAGGTGGTCGATGATGTCCTCCACCGCCTCGTCCTTGAAGCGCTCGGGCACCGTCTGCACCAGCGTCTTGTACACGTCGCTCACGTACCGCAGCAGCACGCCCTCGCTGCGCTGAAGGCCGTACTCGCGCACGTAGTCGTGGAAGGACATGAAGCGCTCGAACATGTCCCGCACGATCGACTTGGGGCGGATGTTCTCCTGGCCCACCCACGGGTGCTTGCGCTCGAACTCGTTGAAGGTGGAGTAGATGAAGTCCCGGTTCGGCTTGGGCCACTCCAGCTTCTCCAGCTCCGCCATCCGGTCGTCGTACTCGATGCCCTGCGCCTTCATCTCCGCGATCTTCTCCCCCTTGAGCTGGTGGAGCTGCGCGTAGAGCACGACGTCCGGGTTCTCGAGGATCGACTCCACCAGCGTCACCACGTCCAGCGCATACGTCTCGGTGGTGGGATCCAGCTTCTCCAGCGTGTCGAGCAGGTACAGCGCCAGGGTGTGGTTCAGCGAGAAGTCCCGCTGGAGATCCTCCGCCACCTTCACCAGCGCCCCGCCCGGCCGGCTCTCCACGCTGACCACGCCCGCCCCGCGCAGCGTCCGGAAGCACGCCGCCGCCGTCTTCAGGTGCCGGCGCTTCACGTAGTCCGAGTCATGCGTGCGGCCAATGAGCTGCACCAGCCGCCGGTAGCCGCCGCTGCCCTCCGTCAGATCGCTCTGGAGCAGGTTGAGCAGCAGGCCGTGGGACACCTCGAAGCGAGACTCCAGCGGCTCGGGGATGCCGTTCTGCAGCCGCTCGAAGGTGCTCCGATCGTAGTTCACGAAGCCCTTCTGCGGAGGCTTCGCCTTGGGCGCCTTCTTCTTGCCCGCCGCCTCCTTCTGGGCCTGCTTGATGTTTTCGATCACGTGCTCGGGGGCCTGCGCCACCACGGTGCCCTGATCATCGAAACCCTTGCGCCCGGCCCGGCCGGCGATCTGCTGGAAGTCGCGCACGCTCAGCGTGGCCAGCTTCTCGCCGTTGAACTTGAACAGCTGCGTGAAGAGCACCGTGCGGATGGGGATGTTCACCCCCACGCCCAGCGTGTCCGTGCCGGAGATGACCTTGAGGTGCCCCGCCTGCGCCAGCTTCTCCACCAGCAGCCGGTACTTGGGCAGCAGCCCCGCGTGGTGCATGCCCACGCCGTGGCGCAGGAAGCGCTGGAACTCCTTGCCGTACGGCGTGTCGAAGGGCGCCTCCATCAGCGCCTGCCGGATGGCCTCCTTCTCCTCCTTGGTGGAGAAGTCCACGCTCATGAGGTTTTGCGCCTGCTCCGCCGCCGCGCGCTGCGTGAAGTTCACCAGGTAGATGGGGTACTTCTTCTGGGCCACCAGATCCTGGATCGTCTCGTGGAGAGGCATCTCCCGGTACTCGAAGTCCAGCGGCACCGGGCGCTTGGCGCTGCGCACCGAGATCACTTCCTTCCCCGTGAGCTTGAGCAGCCCCTCCTCGATGACGTGCGTGTCGCCGAGCGTGGCGGACATCATCAGGAACGTCGTCTTGGGCAGGCCCAGCAGCGGCAACTGCCAGGCGGTGCCTCGCTCGCGGTCCGAGTAGTAATGGAACTCGTCCATCACCACATAGTCCACCGGGGCGCGCGAGTCCCGCATGGCCATGTTGGCGAGGATCTCCGCGGTGCAGCAGATGATGGGGGCCTCGCGGTTGATGCTCGCGTCGCCGGTGAGCATGCCCACGTTCTCGGGCCCGAAGGCGTCGCAGAGCGCGAAGAACTTCTCGTTCACCAGCGCCTTGATGGGGCACGTGTAGTAGGAGACCTTGCCCTCGGCCATGGCCTTGAAGTGCAGCGCGGTGGCCACCAGCGACTTGCCCGAGCCCGTGGGCGTCTTCAGGAACAGGTGCTTGTCCGCGAGGATCTCGAGGATGGCCTCCTCCTGCGCCGGGTAGAGCGACAGCCCGTTGGCCGAGACGTAGCCCACGAAGCGGTTGAGGATCTCGTCGGAGCTCAGCGGGGGCTCGCCCCGTGCGGGGAGGAGGGCAGCCAGGGGAGCGCGTTTCTCGGCGGGGGTATCCATCTCGAAGATGGAATCTAGCGGGCAAGCCTGGCGCTACCTGGAAAAATCGCGTTCCGGCCCGCGCCTCTGGAAGAATGCCCGGATGGCCAGCATGCAAGGAAAGACCGTCGTCATCACCGGAGCCTCCGCGGGGATTGGGGAGGAGCTCGCCGTCGTGCTCGCTTCACGGGGGGCGAACCTGGTGCTCGCGGCCCGGAGCGAGGAGGCGCTCGCCCAGGTGAAGCAGCGCTGCGAACAGGCGGGGGGCAAGGCCCTCTCCGTGGCGACGGACGTGGCGGATCCGGAGGCCTGCCGGCGCATGGTGGAGCGCGGCGTCGAGGCATTCGGGGGCATCGACTGCCTGGTGAACAACGCGGGTATCACCATGTGGGCGCGGCTCGACGAGGTGACGGATCTCTCGATCTACGAGCGCCTCATGCGAGTGAACTACCTGGGCTCGGTGTACTGCAGCTACCACGCCCTGCCCCACCTCAAGGCGCGCAAGGGGCTGCTGGTGGCCATCTCGTCGCTGACGGGGAAGACGGGAGTGCCCACGCGCAGCGCCTACGCCGCGAGCAAGCACGCCATGCAGGGGTTCTTCGACTCGGTGCGCGTGGAGCTGCGGGGCACCGGGGTGGACGTGCTCGTGGTGTCGCCCGGGTTCGTGGCGACGGAGATCCGCGCACGGGCGGTGGGGCCGGATGGCAAGCCCGTCCAGAAGAGCAAGCGCAACGAGATGAAGAACACCATGGACGTGCAGACCTGCGTGGCGCAGATCGTCCGCGCCATGGACCGCCGCGATCGCGAGCTGGTGATGACGGCGCAGGGGAAGGTGGCGCAGTTCCTCAAGCTCGTAGCGCCGGGCGTGGTGGACCGGATCGCTCAGCGGGCCATCGAGGATAAGGACTCCTAGCAGAGAGGCTTACGGCCAGACGGTGTGGAGGGAACGACTCGGGCGCGCGCCTGTGGTAACTGGAAGCCCTCTTCTCGCGAGGACCGCACCGTGAGCGCTTTCACCTATCAGGACATGCTGCCGCTGGGCGAGGACACCACCCCCTACCGGCTTCTGACGAAGGAGCACGTCTCCACCTTCGAGGCGAGCGGGAAAACCTTCCTCAAGGTCGAGCCCGAGGCGCTCACCCTGCTCACCCGCGAGGCGATGCGCGACATCGCCCACCTGCTGCGCCCCGGCCACCTGCAGCAGCTCTCGAACATCCTCAAGGATCCCGAGGCCACCTCCAACGATCGCTTCGTGGCGCTGGAGCTGCTGAAGAACGCCAACATCGCCGCCGGCCGCGTGCTGCCCTCCTGCCAGGACACCGGCACCGCCATCGTCATGGGCAAGAAGGGCCAGAACGTCTTCACCGGCTTCAATGACGAGGAGGCCATCTCCCGCGGCGTCTTCGAGACGTACACCACCAGCAACCTGCGCTACTCGCAGCTGGCGCCGCTCGACATGTACAAGGAGGTCAACACCGGCAACAACCTCCCCGCCCAGATCGAGCTGTACGCCACCCAGGGCGACGCCTACAAATTCCTCTTCATGGCCAAGGGCGGCGGCTCGGCCAACAAGAGCTACCTCTTCCAGGAGACCAAGGCGCTGCTCAACCCGGACAGCCTGATGAAGTTCCTGGATCAGAAGATCCGCTCGCTGGGCACCGCGGCGTGCCCGCCCTACCACCTGGCCATCGTCGTGGGCGGCACCTCGGCGGAGTTCGCCCTCAAGACGGCCAAGTACGCCTCGGCGCGCTACCTGGACACCCTGCCCACCAGCGGCAACAACCAGGGCCAGGGCTTCCGAGACGTGGAGCTGGAGGAGAAGGTGCACCAGCTCACCCGCCGCATGGGCATCGGCGCGCAGTTCGGCGGCAAGTACTTCTGCCATGATGTGCGCGTCATCCGCCTGCCTCGCCACGGCGCGAGCTGCCCGGTGGCCATCGCCGTCTCCTGCTCGGCGGACCGGCAGGCGATGGGGAAGATCACGAAGAGCGGCATCTACCTGGAGCAGTTGGAGACGGATCCGGCCAGGTACCTGCCGGAGACCACCGACTCGCAGCTCGGCGGCGACGTGGTGAAGATCGATCTCAACCGCCCCATGTCGGACATCCGGGCCGAGCTCAGCCGCTACCCCACGAAGACGCGCCTGTCGCTGACCGGGCCGCTGATCGTCGCGCGAGACATCGCCCACGCGAAGATCAAGGAGCGCCTGGACAAGGGCGAGGGCCTGCCGCAGTACATGAAGGACTACGCGGTGTACTACGCGGGCCCGGCGAAGACGCCGCGGGGCTACGCCTCGGGCAGCTTCGGCCCTACCACCGCGGGCCGCATGGACAGCTACGTGGATCTGTTCCAGTCCCAGGGCGGCAGCCTCGTCATGCTCGCCAAGGGCAACCGCTCCAAGGCCGTCACCGAGGCCTGCAAGAAGCACGGCGGCTTCTACCTGGGCAGCATCGGCGGCCCGGCGGCCCGGCTGGCTCAGGACTGCATCAAGAAGGTGGAGGTGCTCGAGTACGCCGAGCTCGGCATGGAGGCGGTGTGGAAGATCGAGGTGGTGGACTTCCCCGCCTTCATCGTCGTGGATGACAAGGGCAACGACTTCTTCGCCGAGCTGAACGTCTCCGCCAAGGACTGAGTCAGAGGCATGGCCATGGACCGCTCTCGCTTCGTCGGCTGCATCGTGGGTCTCGCAGTGGGGGACGCGCTGGGCTATCCGGCGGAGTTCCGCACCCGTGCGCAGCTCCAGCGCGAGCTGGCCCCCGAGGGCATCACCGGCTTCCTTCGCCTGAAAGACCCGCGCTTCTCCCGCCCTTTCATCACCGGGCCGGATCACCCGCCGGGCACCTTCACGGACGACACGCAGATGACGCTGGCGGTGGCCGAGGCACTGCTCTCCCATGGCTCCGCCGGACGGGAGGCCCTCATGCAGGAGATGGGGCGCCGCTTCGTCGAATGGCACCGCTCGCCGGACAACAACCGGGCGCCGGGCGCCACCTGCGGCAAGGGCTGCGAGAACCTGGAACGCGGCATGCCATGGCGCGAGGCTGGCGTGGCGGAGAGCAAGGGCTGTGGCAGCGCCATGCGCGTGGCTCCCATTGGTCTCTTCTTCGAGAGTCTGGACGAAGTGGAGTCCATGGCCCGGGACTCCTCGCTCCTCACCCACGGGCACCCCGCGGCCCTCGAGGCCTGCGCCGCGGCCGCCTTGCTGGTGGCCCTCGCGCTGCGCGGCACCTCCCCCGAGCGCATGTACGAAGAGGTGATGCGCCGCTGTGGGGGCCGCAGCACGGACTTCGACCAGTGCCTCTCGCGGGTGCCGAACCTGCTGGGGCGCGCCCCGGAGGAAGTGCTCACCCGGAACGTGCTGGGCGAGGGATGGGTGGCGGAGGAGGCCGTCGCCAGTGCCCTCTACTGCTTCTGGCGCCACCCGGACGACTACCGCGCCGCCGTGCTGGAGGCCGTCAACACAGATGGTGACTCGGACAGCCTGGCCGCCATCACCGGCTCGATCAGCGGGGCCCGGCTGGGCCTGGGCGCCCTGCCCCCCGAGTGGGTGCGGGAGGTAGAGCGCTCCACCTATCTCCAGGACGTGGGGGCCCGGCTCGCTGCCGCGCGTGGGCTGTAGCAGGCCTGCTCCTACCCGCTGCCCACCAGATCGAACAGCTGGCCCACGCCCTTGGCGCGCGCCACCTCGTAGAGCCCCTTGGCCAGCGCCACGTCCTGCACCGCCAGCCCCGTCGAGTCGAAGATCGTAATCTCATCGCCCTGGCGGCCCTTCTTCTTCCCGGCCACCACCTCGCCCAGCGTGCCCGCGATCTGCTCCTTCCGGAGCTGCCCGTCGTGCAGCGGCACATTCACCTCGCCCGAGTGCAGGGCCTGATCCTCGTCGTCGATGAAGATCCGCCCGTCCAGCAGGATGCGCGGATCCAGCTCCTGCTTGCCCGGGGCGTCCGCGCCCATGGCGTTGATGTGCGTGCCCGCGCGGATCCACTCGCGCTTCACCACCGGCGAGCGCACCGGCGTGGACGTGCACACGATGTCCGCCCCCGAGGCCTCCTGGAGGCTCACCACGCGCCCGCCCTTCTCCTTCTGCAGCGCCTGGGCCGCCGCGGGCGAGGCATCCGCGAGCAGCAGCTCGAGCCCCTCGAACAGCGCGCGGTGCGCGTCGATGAGCACCCGCGCCTGCACACCGCAGCCCACCAGCCCGAGCGTGCGAGGCTTCGAGCGCGCCAGGTACTTCGACGCGACGCCTCCCGCCGCGCCCGTGCGCCAGGCGGTCAGCAGCGTCCCATCCATGATGGCCAGCGGAGAGGCCGTCTCCGGATCACTCAGCACGTAGACGGCGCGCACCGTGGGGAGCTGGTGCTTCTCGGGGTTGCGTGGGTGCGCGTTCACCCACTTCACGCCCGCCGCGCCGTCCAGGAACGCCGGCATGGCTCGGAAGTCACCGTCGTACTTCGGTAGGGAGAGGTACACCTTCGAGGGCATGAGGGCCTCGCCCTGGCCGTGCGCGCGGAAGGCGCGCTCCACGGCGTTCAAGCCCAGGTCCACGGAGTACAGGCTGCGGAGATCGTTCGCACTGAGGAGGAGGGTCGGCATGGGGGCGCCTTATAGCGGGGGGAAATCCCCTGGAACATGGTGCATGTGGAGGCCCAACGTCCGTTGGCACACTGTAGGCCAAGGTACCCGTGGCAGAATTTTTCCTGGTCGCTAGAATCTTCCCGCACCTGATTTCAGGGCTTTTCACGCTAAGGGAGAGACAGCTTCACCGGAAGTGCTTCCCGCAGTTGCTGATCAGCACCGAGAGCGTAGTCCCACTGAACGTTTTTTCACCAACGACCGAGCAACTCTCCGCTCCGTCGAGTAGGGTGCCCGCCATGACGCCAGAGAAGCTCGTCCATGCACAGACTGTCGAAGCGCTGTTCGTCCGTGCCTTCGAGAACCGCCTGACGCCGGCTTGCCGGGAGGCCCTCAAGCGGGCCGGGTTGGACCTGGACCAGAAGCTGGAGCGGTCCTACACGCTGGATCAATGGAAGGACTTCCTGCGCACGGCCGCGGCCCACGTCTACGGTGGGGTGCCGGCCGAGGCCGCGTACTACTCACTGGGTGAGCGGTTCATGGATGCGTGGTTCGGCACCTTCCTGGGGAAGGCGCTGCTGGGCGTGGCCAAGCTGGCTGGCCCTCGGAGGGTGCTGCTGCGCGCGGGCCACGGCTTCCGTGCGGGCAACACCTTCAGCGAGGTGCGCGTGGTCGAGCGCGGCCCCCAGTCCATGGAGCTGTGGATCAACGAAGTGCTGGCGGATCAGCCCACGTTCGCGGCGGGGCTGCTGGCCCGCGCGGTGGAGCTGGCCGGAGGCTGGCGCGTGGTGGCCATCCCCGAGGGCTTCGACGGCACCTCGTGCACCCTGCACATCCGCTGGTCCGAAGTGCCCGCCGTGGCGACGCTCAACGAGAGCGCCACTGCGGGTGCTCAAGCAGCCGCGCCTCGACCTCGGGCGTGAGCTGAGCCCCATGCGGGGCCCGGGAGGAGGAGCGGCGCCACCGCTCCAGCCACCGGGCTCCCAGCGGGGCCTCGAGCGCTTCCAGCCGGGTGGCCGCCACCGTCGTCTCTCCCTTGGTTCCGGTGGACACGCCCGCGCCTACGTAGAAGCCGGCCAGCAGCAGTGTGACTCGGGTGGGCGTGGCCGCGCTGTAGGTCATCAGCAGCGCCCCCTCCCCGTCTTGCCGGCAGTGGGCGCGCACCCGTGAGAGCACGCCTTCGGTCCACATCTCCGGGTTGGAGGCCGGGGAGAAGGGATCGAAGTAGACGAGCTCCGCGGGAGGCAAGGCCTGCTCCAGGTGGGGGATGGCGTTGCCCAGCAGGAGCCGCCAGCGGATCCCCTCTGCCTCCCACAAGCCGTCGCGCATGAGCGCCTCGGCCGCCAGGCGGAAGGGCTGGAGGAAGGGAAAGCCCGCCGGGTCCGCCAGGGCCAGCCGCAGCGGCGCGAGATCCACCTCCAGGCTGACGAGCTCCAGGGGCCTGCGGCGCTCGGCCCCCAGCTCCCGGGCACACGAGAGCGCGGCCACCGCGTTGGTGGCGGCCCCCAGCCCCACATCGAGGATGACGAGCGGGGGCCCCGGCTGGCGCAGGCGCTCGGCCAGGCGAGGCTGCTCCACATAGAGCCGGAGGGCCTCCTGCCAGGGGCCGACGCTCGGGTGCATCACCTCGCCATGCCCCAGGTGCCGCACGGCGCGCGAGCCGTTGCGCAGCGTCACGAGCTCGAAGTCGCCGTCGCGCGGGGAAGTGTTGGGCCCGGGAGCCTCATTCGGGGAGGACATGGCGCTCCCTCTATCGGCACAGGGAGGATGCGGGCAACCTCTCGGTGGCCCAGGGCCTCCGCCTGGCTGCTCGGCGTGGCTTGTCCCCCGCCCTGACGGAAAGCGATGATGGAGCCCGGATCCTTCTCCCGGGAAGCAGGTGTTTGCCGTGGCCCGTCGCAGAAGACAGCTCCTGCCGTGGATCTTCTCGGGGGCCCTGCTGGTAGCGGCCGTGGGATTGGTCGTCGCGAAGCTCGAGGAGTCGACGTACCACGGGCGTCCGCGAGAGATCGATGATCCACCGATGGATCCCGCGCAGCGGTCCTTCCAGGACATCAAGCGGGTGGAGAAAGAGAGCTCCAACCAGGAGCACCTGACGGCGGCGCAGACGGCCCTGGCGGAGAAGAAGCTGGCAGAGGCCAAGGCGGAGCTGGACAACATCAACCCGGACACGCTCATGTTCGAGCAGGTGTCCAAACAGAAGCGCGCGCTGCAGGACGCCGCCGAGGCGCGTGTACGTGAGGCGCAAGCCCTGCTCGACGCCCATCAGCTCGACCAGGCCGTAGCCATCGCGGACGACGTGCTCGCCGCCTTCCCCGAGAACGCAGCCGCCAAGCACATCTCCGAGCAGCGGCCCCCCCCGGTCCCCATCGCGGATCCTCCCCCGCCCTTCTGGGAGGAGGCCGTGGACCAGTTCGTGCGCGGAGACGTGGACGGCGCGATCACACTGGCGAAGGCGTGCGCGGCCACATCGCCCCCGTGCAAGTCCGGCCTCAAGGATTTGACGGAGTTCGCCAGCCTCAACAAGAACCCGGCAGCGGTGGACGCGCAGAAGATGAGGCGCTTGCTGGAGCTGGAGAAGAGCATCCAGGGGCCGACCAGGCCCAGCCGGGTAGCCCAGAGCGCCGGTCCGATAGCGGCGCGGATGTTCTACCAGGCCGCCGTGAAGGCGAAAGCGGCGCACCAGTGGGCGCGTGCCGTGGACTACGCGCTGCAAACGCTCAAGGCGGATCGCAGCCACGCGGGCGCCACCCAGCTGCTCGCCGATCTGAAGCTCAAGGCGCAGGAGCTCTTCCTCGAGGCGTACTCGGTGAAGACCTCCTCTCCCGAGAGCGCCATCCCGAAGTTCCGCCTGGTCATGGCCCTGACGCCCCCGGAGGACGACATGCACCGGAAGGCCGAGCAGTGGCTCATGCAGATCCAGCGCTGAGGCGGCGGAGCGCGGCGGAACCGGGCTCGCCGCGAAGGCTCAGCCCACGTCCTTCAGCGTGACGGTGTCGGGAGACACGTCGCCGCGCAGATCCTTCGGCGGAGCGATGGCGGCCTTCAGCTCGGAGTACACCTGGGCGTAGGAGCCCCGGAGGATGGCCTCGCGCAGCCGGCCCATGAGCAGTTGGAAGTGCCGCACGTTGTGGATGGAGAGCATCCGCGAGCCCAGGTGGTGCTTGCCCCGCATCAGGTGCTGCAGGTAGCCGCGCGTGTAGCGCTTGCATACAAAGCAGTCACAGGCCGCATCCAGCGGCGAGTCCTCCAGCCGGTGCGCCATGCGGGTAATGCGCACCAGGCCCTGGAACGTATAGGCGTAGCCCTGCTGCGCCATCTTCGTGGGGATGATGCAGTCGAACATGTCGACGCCGCGCATCACCGCCTCCACCAGATCCATCGGAGTGCCCACGCCCATCAGGTAGCGCGGCTTGTCCGCCGGCAGCGAGCCCGTCACGCGCGCCGTCATCGTCTCGCGCTCCTCCTTCGTCTCGCCCACCGCGAGCCCGCCAATGGCGAAGCCATCGAAGGGGTGCTGGGTGAGGAAGGCGGCGCTCTCGTCTCGCAGGCTCGGGTGCACCCCACCCTGGACGATGGCGAAGAGGGCCTGGCCAGTGGACTCCTTCTCCTTGGCCTTGAGGCTGCGCAGCGCCCAGCGGTGGGTGCGCTCCATGGCCTCGCGCGTGCCGGGCTCGTCCGTGCGCGAGTCGATGCACACGTCCAGCACCATCATGATCTCCGAGTTGATCGCCTGCTGCATGGCGATGCTGGACTCGGGGCTGAGGAGCTGGCGGCTGTTGTCATAGAAGCTGCGGAAGTGCGCGCCCTTCTCGGTGATGAGCCGGTCCTCCGGCAGCGAGAAGATCTGGAACCCACCCGAGTCCGTCAGCACCGCCCCATCCCACTTCATGAAGGGGTGGATGCCGCCGAACTTGCGGAACACCTCGGCGCCCGGCCGCAGCATGAGGTGGTAGGTGTTGGCCAGGAGGATGCGGGCGCCGGTGTCCCACACCTCCTCCATGCCCAGGTGGCGGAAGGCGGCGTGAGTGGCCACCGGCATGAACATGGGTGTGGGGAACGTGCCGCGGCGGGTGTGCAGCACCCCGGCGCGGGCCCCGGTCGGATCGGTCGCGAGAAGCTCGAAGCGGACAGCCATCGCAGGGCCTTATACCTGCCGCGCGCCCGCTTCACCCCTACGATGTGAGCGCCCCTTCCCTCGCTTGAAGGCCTGGCTGCGGTGCGGCCTCCGAATCCATCCCACACGGGCGCGAGCCCCGAGCCGGGAGGTTGCCCGCACCGGGGGCATGAATGCCTGAGCCGGTGCGTTAAAAGGACTCACACCGCGCTTGAAGCGGTGCTATTGCCGCGCGCCTCAGGCCGCTGGCCCCCTTTCGCAACACGAGCGTCGCCCATGTTCAACGTCATCAATGTCTCCAAGGCCTACGGACCCAAGAAGCTCTTCGAGGAGGTGAACGTCGCCTTCTCGCCCGGCCGCCGCTACGGCCTCACCGGCCCCAACGGAGCGGGCAAGTCCACCTTCATGAAGATCCTCGCGGGGGACGAGGAGGCGGACATGGGCACGCTCTCCCGGCCGAAGCGGCTGGGCATTCTGCGCCAGGACCACTTCCGCTACGAGGACACCCGCGTGCTGGACGTGGTGCTCATGGGGAACAAGCCCCTGTGGGACGCCATGCACGAGAAGAACACGCTGCTGGCCAAGGCGGACATCACCGAGGAGGACGGCCACCGGCTGGGCGATCTCGAGGGCATCATCGCCGAGGAGGACGGCTACGTCGCCGAGAGTGACGCGGCCACCCTGCTGGTGGGCCTGGGCATCGAGGAGAAGTTCCACGAGGGCCCCATGCGGCAGCTCACCGGCGGCCTGAAGCTGCGAGTGCTGCTGGCGCAGGCGCTCTTCGGCAAGCCCGAGGGGCTGCTGCTGGACGAGCCCACGAACAACCTGGACATCGAGTCCATCCGCTGGCTGGAGAACTTCCTGAAAGAGTACCAGGGCGTGCTGATCACCATCAGCCACGACCGGCACTTCCTGAACGAGATCTGCACGCACATCGCGGACATCGATTACGAGACGATCATCCAGTACACGGGCGGCTACGACGAGATGGTGCACCAGAAGGCGCAGGTGCGCGGCCGCATCGAGTCCGAAGTCTCCGAGAAGAAGAAGAAGATCGCCCAGCTGCAGGACTTCGTGGCGCGCTTCCACGCGGGCACGCGCGCCTCGCAGGTACAGAGCCGCATCAAGCAGATCGATAAGCTGCGCACGGATGACCTGAAGCGCTCGAACATCGCGCGGCCGTTCATCCGGTTCGATCAGAAGCAGGCCAGCGGCAAGCAGACGCTGATGATCGAGGGCATCCACAAGACCTTCGACGGGGTGCCCGTCATCAAGCCGTTCAACTCGCTGGTGGTGAAGGGCGAGAAGATCTGCGTCATCGGCAAGAACGGCGTGGGCAAGTCCACGCTGGTGAAGATGATCGCGGGGCAGCAGGAGCCGGACGGCGGCAGCATCAAGTGGGGCCACCAGGCGTCCATGGGCTACCTGCCGCAGGACCACCACGGCACCATCCGCAAGAACACCACGGCGTTCGAGTGGCTGCGCGACATCAACGTCAAGCTGACGAACGAGGAGATCTCCGGGGTGCTGGGCCGGATGCTGTTCTCGGGCGAGGAGCGGATGAAGCCCACCAACACGCTGTCCGGTGGCGAGACGGTGCGGCTGCTCTTGTGCAAGCTGATGCTGACGCAGGACAACGTGCTGGTGCTCGACGAGCCCACCAACCACCTGGATCTCGAGTCCATCAGCGCGCTGGCCGAGGGCCTGAAGAAGTTCGAGGGCACGGTGATCGTCGTGACGCACGACCAGGAGCTGATCTCGGAGGTGGCCACGCGCATCTGGTCGCTGAAGGAGGGCCACGAGGTGATCGACTACAACGGGCCCTTCAGCGAGTTCCTGGAGAAGCACGCGGCGGACACGGCGATCCGCCGCCGGTAGTGCGCGAGGAGCAGTCAGGCGTCCGGGGGAGGTGCTAGCGTGCCTGCCCTCACCCAAGGAGACGCCATGTCCAAGACTGCGTTGAAGTTCCTGCTGCCAGCCCTGCTGCTCACCACCACCGCGTTCGCCGCCGGGAAGGCGGATGTGAAGGTCGGCACGGCCATCGAGAAGTATGAAGTGACGGGAGCCTCGGACTCCTTCAAGGTCGCGCCCGAGACGAAGCTCTACGCGGGTGCCAAGATCTCTGGCTTGGAGAACGGCACCGTGACGGTGGTCTTCTCGAAGGAAGGCACCCCGGAGTCGGAGTCCAAGGTGGAGCTGAAGGTACCGCGCTCGCCCTACCGGACCCACGCGTACAAGACGTTCCGCGCGGGGGACTCGGGCAACTGGACGGTGAAGGTGCTGGGCCCGGACGGCGCGGAGCTGAGCTCCAACAACTTCAAGGTAGAAGTCTCCGGCTGATCCCACCGGCCTGATGCAGGGCTGCGGCACCAACGCCGCGGCCCTGTGCTTCAAGAGCGCTGGAGAGGAGTGCCGCGCACGGGCAGTTCCTTGAAGGCGATGTCCTCCTCGTAGCCCAACCGCCGCACCGCCTCGACGAAGCGCTCGGTGCCGATGATCATCGTCTTGAAGTCGGCAAGGCGGAACAGGTCCAGGTCTTGCGGCAGCGTGGCCGCGTCCAGGATGGGCTCTTCCGGACGTTTGAGGCCTCTCCGCTCGCACTTCGGGCAGGGCGACGGAGGTTCCGGCACGGCATCCGAGTGGAAGTCTCCCAGAGGCAGCAACTCCATCTCCAGCAACTCGGGCGGGTTCTTCTTTCGGAAGCGCAACTCCGTGCGGACTCCCTTCAGCCCCTGCAGCCCCTCGGCTTTCAAGCGCTCCAACGGCTCGCGTCTCATCAGCAGCGTCCACGGGTGGTGCAGCACCAGAGGGCCGAACTCGCCCCGAGCCAAGCCATTCATGGGTCCGAACTTGGTCCCTGGCCAAAGGTGGACTCCGGGAGGAGCCAAGGGGCGCACCTGCTCGCGCAGCCGCTCGAACTCGGCGTAATCCTCCTCCACCCGTGACAAGTACTTCTTCTGCTCCTCGACCGGCAGGTGAGATAGGTCCACCGAGGGGTAGGAATCTCCGGTTGTGGCCCAAGTGTCAGTGCACACCGGGCAATGCACGCCGGGTAGGCCCCATTTGTTCCCGTAATCGTGCCCACCCGAGTACCGAGGGTTCGGCACGTCGCGCAGCCAATAAAATCGCATGCTCCTCAATACCCTGAAGGTAAGGGTGGTGGCTGTTTCCAATACGGCATGACAGGCCCGAAGAGCTGGAACTCGTAGATGAGCTGTCCGGCGTACCGGTAGATCTCCACCTTGGTCACGTCCTCTGCTTGGTGGTCTTTGATGAACTGGCGCCACGCCTCATTCCACGGTCCTCCGCTCGCGCCCCGGTGGATGCTCCGGTGCTTCTCCACCTCCAGCGGGATCACGTACTCATCGATGTCGATGCCTCTGTCGGTGAACCACTGCCTGAACGCCTGCGGGAAGATGTGATGCCGCTCGTGCGGCTTGCGGCGCTCCGCCGCCTGCTCCTCCAACATCTTCTGCTGGCTGGGTAGCAGCGGGGGCTTGGAGTTCCACGGGATGATGAACACCGGCCGCGAGTCCCACGGCCACTCCTGCGCGCTCCCCCAGTACCTCTGCGCGCCTACCCCCGCCTCGGCCAGGGGCTCGACCTCGCCCCACGTGCGGACCACCTGCCCCACCGTGAGCTGCCGCATCACCTCACGGCATCGGAACACCCCGCACTGCTTCCCGGCGCACAGCGCCAGCACGCTGCTGGGTTCCGCGCAGGCCGCTTCGAATGAGAGGGCAGCCCCCTCGTCTTCATCACCCGCGAACTCGCTGCCAACGGGCTGCGCCGTAGCACACGCCGCCAGCACGCCCAGCAACACCAGACACATCCAAGGACGGCTGAGCTTGCTCATAGGCTCACGAGCGTAACGCCCCGCCCCGACACAGCCCGCGCTCCGAGGCTGTGGAAGAACTCAGTGCTCTGGGCAGCACGTCTCCTGCGCCAGCCCCTTCTCCACTGGGAGCCCCCGCGTTGCGGGCGCCTTCTCCACTCAGGAGCGGGCGCCGAGCACCGAGCGCATCTCAGCCAGATCTCGATCGAGCTCGGACTTACGAGCCGCGTACTGCTCGCGGGAGTCGAAGTGCACGGTGTCCAGCTCAACGGACGCCGACGAGGCCACGCGCTCCAGCCCCTCGCGGGTGATGAGCCCCCGCCGGAAGGCCTCGGTGGCCGCGCCCACGTAGGTGTCGAAGACGAACACGCCCTTCTGGGCCATCGCCTTGCGATCCTCGGCGCTCATGTTCGTCACGTTGTGGATGAAGACGGCCTTCATGTCCGAAGGCGCCGTGGCCACCGCCTTGGCTCCGAAGATGGCGTCGCCCTGGCCGCTGTCCCCGATGAAGACGCTCTTGTACTCCGGGAACAGCTGCTTGTACTGCTGCCAGTTGTCGAACTTCTTGTCGGCGATGCTCGAGTTGCCGATGAGGTGCAGGAAGTCCCCCGAGAGCACCGTGGCGGTCTTCACGCCGTTCTCGTCCAGCATCGAGCGCGTCATGCCCTCGCCAATGCCCGCGCGATCGTACGGCCGGGCCGAGAGGAACGTGAGATCTCCCTCGCGGTCGGGAGAGGCTCCAGCGCCCTTGTCGAGCTCCAAGTAGAACGCCCTCACGCCGGGGTACACCGTCTTGCTCGGGTAGCGGTGATCCTTGAGGTTCACGTAGAAGGTGTCATCGATGTCGCTCAACACCTTCACCTGCCCGGTGGACTGGGCCTGCTTGGCGAAGTGATCGAGCAGCTGCGAGCGGATCCCCGCATTGTCGATGTCGTGGAACACCAGCTGCTGCAGATCATGGTAGTCGCCGCCCGCGTCGACGGCGTTCTTGAGCGCGGTGAGCGCGGAGCCCTGAGTGCCCAGGAAGATGTCCCGCACCGCCTCCTCGGCCTTCGAGTCGGTCCGGTGGTACTGCAAGGCATCAATGACCTTGGCGCGGCTATCGGTGTTCAGATCGCCCAGGCGCTCCTTCGACAGCACCCCGAGAAACGCATCGTGGTTCTTGGGGCCGAACAAGTGGTTGTCCATGTCGCCCATGAGCTCGTGCAGCTCATTGCGAGGCATGCGCGTCAGGAGCTGGTTGAGCTCCCCGGGCGTGGCGGAGCGGAACATGTCCAGGATCTGCTTCTCCTCGCCCCGATCGGTGATGCCATGCATCAGCCCGCGCAGCTGCGCGAGCTTCGCATCCACGGGCGAAGGGGTGGCCGCCTGGAAGGTGCTCGCGGCGGGAGCAAGGGGCGCGGCCGGAGTGTTCGTCGCCGGCGAGCGCGTCACCACGGTGTTGCGCACCGGCTCATCCTTCAGCGCCGGAGTCTTGACGGAAGAGTTCGGTCCCTGCGGAGTGATCCTGGCCATAGGGACTGAACGCTAGCAGTCCGCTCTCTCGCTCCGCAAACGAGCCAGCACGTCGGGTGACGCCTTCACACCTGACACGTCCCTCCCGGGAGAACCAGAGCCGAGAGGGGCGCGTGAGAGAGCTCAGCTCGTCCGAGTGCCACGCCGCAGCAGGAAGATGCCGAGCCCGAACCCCGCCGCCCACTTCGCGGCCGCCGCCAGCGGAGTGCTCCGCAGCGGTGGCGGTGAGGCGGGCGGCATGAGCTGCTCGGGGCGGAAGTCCGTGGCGCCCGGCAGCCGGCCTCCCGCGTTCTCCACCTCGGTCTTCGTCGCCGCCACGTGCACCCCGCCCTCCCCTGGCACCTTCTGGCCCGGCGACTTCCCCTCGGGAGAACGGTGCTCGATGATCGCGTTGATCTCCGCGCCCAGCAGGATGACCTGCGCCGAGATCCACATCCACATCAGCATCACGATGACACCGCCGATGGCGCCGTAGTTCGCGTCGTAGCTGCCAAAGTGGGCCACGTACGTCGAGAAGCCCCAGGAGGCGAGCACCCAGATGATGACGCCCACCACGGAGCCGGGAGTGATGAACTTGAAGTTCTGTTTCACATTCGGAAGGGCGTAATAGAACAGCGCCCACAGGAACATCATCAGCAGCCCGGCCACGGGCAGACGCAGCCAGGTCACCAGCGTGGGGAACGGTCCGCCCAGCTTGTCGGCCAGGGGCGGCGTGGCCACCGCCACCACCGCCGAGATGATGGAGAAGAGCGCGGCCACGAGCGTCGACAGCAGGGCGATGCCGCGCACCTTCCAGAAGGGCCGATTCTCTTCCACGCCGTAGGCCGTGTTGAGCGCACCCATCAGCGCGACGATCCCACCGGACGCGGCCCAGATAGCGCCCACACCTCCCACCGTCAGCAGCCCCACGTTGTTGCTGGCGGCCAGGGACTGCAGCCGATCCCCGAGGATGGACACCACCTCTTGAGGCGCCACCTTGGACAGCTCCCGGATCAGCACCTGCGCCTGGGCGGGATCAATGATCACGCTGGCCAGCGAGACCAGGAACAGCAGGAACGGGAAGAGCGCCAGCACGCCAAAGAAGGTGAGCGAGCCCGCCACGTCACTCACCTTGTCCCGCGAGTATTCGTTCTTCAGCGTCTTGAAGAACTCTTTCCAACCCATCCCCTTGCCTGGGAGAACCATTCCGCCTCCTCGACAGTGTCCCGCACGGAGGATGCGCACTCACCCCAGGGCTGGCGGTGTCTCGGAGCCTGGCGCCTGTCCGTACGCTCGCTCGGTAGACAGGAGCCTTGGGTTGGGACTCAGCCCGCGTACACGGTCAGCACCGGCGCGTCCTTGAGGCGCGGCGCGGCGGCGTCCTTGGCGGACAGCTTCGGCGCGCCGGAGATCGGCCACGGGATGGCCAGATCCGGATCGTTCCAGATGATGGCGCGCTCGTTCTCCGGTGCGTAGAGCGCGGTGCACTTGTACTGGAAGTCGGCGGACTCGGAGAGCACGCAGAAGCCGTGCGCGAAGCCCGGCGGGACCCAGAACTGGCGCTTGTTCTCCGAGGACAGCTCCACGCCCACCCACTTGCCGAACGTGGGCGAGCCCTTCCGGACGTCCACGGCCACGTCGTACACGGCGCCGGCCACCACCTGGACCAGCTTGCCCTGGGCCTGCGGCTCCTGGAAGTGGAGCCCACGCAGCGTGCCCTTCACCGAGCGCGAGTAGTTGTCCTGCACGAAGGGCCCAGGAATGCCGGCGTCCGCGTAGCGCTTGGCGTGGAACGTCTCCAGGAAGAAACCCCGCTCGTCCCCGAAGACCTTCGGCTCGAGGATCAGCACGCCGGGGATCTCGGTGGGGATGACCTTCACGACACCGCCCCCTTGTGCTCGATGAGCGCCAGCAGGTACTGGCCATACTCGTTCTTGCGCATGGGGTCGGCCAGCGCCGCCACCTGGGCCGCGTTGATGTAGCCCATGCGGTAGGCGATCTCCTCGGGGCAGGCCACCTTCAGCCCCTGCCGCTGCTCGATGATCTGGATGAAGTTCGAGGCCTGCATCAGCGACTCGTGGGTGCCGGTGTCCAGCCATGCGTAGCCGCGCCCCATCAGCTCCACCTGGAGCTGGCCGCGCCGCAGGTACTCGGCGTTCACATCGGTGATCTCGAGCTCGCCGCGCTTGGAGGGCTTGAGGTTGGCGGCGATGTCCAGCACCTGCTGATCGTAGAAGTACAAGCCCGTGACGGCGTAGTTGGACTTGGGCTTGGCTGGCTTCTCCTCGATGCTCAGCGCGCGGTTCTGGGCGTCCATCTCCACCACGCCGTAGCGCTCGGGATCCTTCACGTAGTAGCCGAACACCGTGGCGCCCTGGGGCTGCTTGGCCGCGCGCTGCACCATCTCGCTCAGGCCGTGGCCGTAGAAGATGTTGTCGCCGAGGATCAGGCACGAGTTGTCATTGCCCACGAACGGCCGGCCGATGATGAACGCCTGCGCCAGCCCCTCGGGGCGCGGCTGCTCGGCGTACTCGAAGCGCACGCCCCACTGCTCTCCGCTGCCGAGCAGCTCCCGGAAGCGCGGCAGATCCGTGGGTGTGGAGATGATGAGGATCTCCCGGATCCCCGCCAGCATCAGCGTGGTGACCGGGTAGTAGATCATCGGCTTGTCGTAGATGGGCAGCAGCTGCTTGCTGACGACGCGAGTCAGCGGGTACAGGCGCGTGCCCGAACCGCCGGCCAGAACAATGCCTTTCATCATCCACCTCGAGAGGGCGTGGCCGCAGCCTTCCACGCCGCATGGAACCGAGCCAGGGACTCGGAGAGAGACAGGGGCTTCGCCGCGAGCTGCGTCCGGGCCTTGTCCACCTTCAGCCCGCTGCGCAGCGGCCGAGGGCTGGCCAGCTTCAGGTCCGCCAGCTTCGAGGGAGTAATGCTGCTGGGATCGAACCCGAACACCTCGCACAGCGCCCGGCCGAAGGTGACGCGATCCACCACCTCGCCGCCGCAGGTGTTCCAGATACCGCCCAGCTTGCGCTCACCCAGCTCCACGAGCATCGCCGCCACGCTGTCGGCGAAGCTGGGCGAGACGAACTGATCCTCGAAGAGCTTGAGGGGCTGCTTCTTCTCGAGCGCGCCCACCAGCCACGCGCCGAAGTTGGGGCGGCCCGCGGCGGGCCAGCCGTACACCACCGCCGTGCGAGCGATCGCGCACCCGGGGACGAACACGCGCGCGGCCTGCTCGCCCATGTACTTGGTGATGGCGTAGACGCCGCGCGGGTTGGGCAGGGCCTCCTCGTCATAAGGCCCGTGGTCGCCATCGAAGACGTAGTCCGTGGAGACGTGAACCAGGTGCGCTCCCAGCTTGCGCGCGCCCTTGGCCACGGCGGCCACGGCGGTGACGTTGGCGGCGTAAGCGGCCTCTGGGTTCTTCTCGCAGGCATCTACCTCGGTCATCGAGGCGGGATGAATGATGACCTCGGGCGCCGCGGAGTCGATCGCGGTAAGGACATCCGCCTCCAGCGTGAGATCGACGGGCAGGTAGCGGTACGCGCCGCCGGTGCGCCGCCCTCCCCGGCCGAGCCCCACCACCTCATGCCCGTGCTGCTCCAGCAGCGCGCAGACGCGGCTGCCGACCAGCCCGTTGGAACCCGTGACGAGGAAGCGCATGTGCGTGCTCCGGCCGACGCTAGCCCTTGAGGCGGGCGCGGTACTGGGTCTCGAAGTACTGGCGATAGGTGCCGCTCATCACGCGCTCCGACCAGGCGGAGTTGTCCACGTACCACTTTACCGTCTCCGCCAACCCCTGCTCGAAGGTGTGCGCGGGCGTCCAGCCCAGCTCCGCCTTGATCTTCGACGGATCGATGGCGTAGCGCCGATCGTGCCCGGGCCGGTCCTTCACGTACTTGATGAGGGACTCGGGCTTGCCGACCAGGCCGAGGATCGCCTTGACGATGTCGATGTTCTTGCGCTCGGAGTTGCCGCCGATGTTGTAGACCTCGCCGGCCTTGCCCTTCTCCAGCGCGGTGACGAGCGCGGAGCAGTGATCATCCACATGGAGCCAGTCGCGGATGTTGCCGCCGTCGCCGTACACGGGCAGCGGCTTGTCGTGCAGCGCGTTGACGATCATCAGGGGAATGAGCTTCTCGGGGAACTGGTAGCGCCCGTAGTTGTTCGAGCACCGGGTCACCACCACGTCGAGCCCGAACGTGTGGTGGTAGGCGAGGGCGAACAGATCGGAGCAGGTCTTCGACGCCGAGTACGGGCTCGAGGGCTGCAGCGGAGAGCTCTCGGTGAACGCGCCGGTGGGCCCGAGCGAGCCGTAGACCTCGTCGGTGGACACCATCAGGAAGCGGCGCACGCGGCGGGCCCGGGCGGCCTCCAGCAGCACCTGCGTCCCCAGCACGTTGGTGCGGA
>NZ_JBJMQP010000070.1:0-57532 GCF_045802625.1 Hyalangium sp.
CCGCCATGGCGAGCAGAATGCGTGCTCGGCGTGCGATGCGCTGCTCGGTCCGGCCGTCTTGCACCAGACCCTCGAGGTGCGCGACCTCTGATGGCGCGAGGTGGATCAGTCGCGGGGGGCGTCTTCTCATCGAGAAGAGCTATGCATCCCCAGCGACTATGTCTATGCACTTCGTGGACACTCCACTAGCGCACAGCCCAGACTCCATACGTCAGCGGCCCTCCTCGGCCCCTCTGCACCAGCCCACACCCTCAACCGGCCTCCCATTCGCCCTATGCGCAGGGTCTAATAGAGAGCGGAGATGAAGGGCAGGAGGCGAGACGATCCCCGGGCCGCGTTCTGGATCTGCCCGTAAATTTAGGTTTCGATACCCGGCAGCCATGCAGAATGATTCCAAGCGGCTCCAGACACACCGCGCTCGCCCAGAGGCGCTCCCCTACGAATGGGCCGATCTGACCGAGGACCAGCAGGCCGTCGCGGTGGAGATTCACAAGTATCTCCGCGACTTCGTCTCGCTCCCGCTCGGAGGGAAGCGTCCCGCAGGTCCCTTCAGCTGGAGGCCGGATCCCCACCGCGAGTCGAACGTCATCCTGATCGATGGAAGCCGCGGCAGTGGCAAGACCAGTGTCCTACTCACGGTGCTCGAGCTCTGGCTTCGCGTGCTCCGGCAAGAGCCCACCGGCAAGGCCCCCGAGGAGATCGTCGAGTGGCTGCAGCGCGGTGAGCTGGCGGGCAAACTGATCCCGCTCCGAGTGCTCGATCTGCAGCCACTCCCCCAGTCCACCTCGCTGCTCACCTGGCTGGCAGGGCGTCTGCTTGAACTCGTGGACGATCTGGAGGGCGTTGATGGAACGGAGCGGGGGGCTCCCCCTGCCCCGATCGGAAGTTGGAATCCGAAATGGGAGGTCGAGCTCCCCTCGCGAAAAGCCTGGCGCGAGCTGCTCCAAGATGCCGCCATCGGCTGGGAGAGCAACCTCTCGCAGCGAAGAAAGGACCTGGATCCCGAGTCGTACGCCGTCGAGCTCGGCCAAGCCGAGCGGGCCCGGCTCTCCATCCAGGACCGCTGGCGCGAGTTCGTGGACCGCGTCGCCGAGGATGCCTGCCAGCGGCTCCGCATGGTGAAGCCGGATGCACGGTTCATCCTGTCCATAGACGACGCAGACATGAACCCGCACCGGTGTGTCGAGCTGCTCGATTTGCTGCGAACATTTTGGCATCCCCGCCTGGTGTTCGTGCTCACTGGCGAGACGGACCTTTTCATCAAGACGCTCCGGCTCCACTATCTTGGGCGCTTTCGAGAGGCCCTCGGCTCAGGGGATCTCAGCAGCACGGAGAGCGTGGCCATTGATTCCAAGCCGAATGCGCTGGGGCTGGCATGGAACGCGTACAACAAGGCCGTACCTAGAGGGCAGCGCTTCTCCCTCCTCTCGCTCCGGCCACGCGAGCGGTTCAAGCTTCTCCAGCAGGAACTGGACATTCCACTTCGCCGTACCTTCGAGCAGCTGCCCCCCTCGAACCTCGCAGGCTATATCGAGCTGGCTCCGTTCCTGCAGCGCGCACTGCCAGATCGACTGAGGCGGCTTCAGGATCTCAGGCAACGGCTGAGCACTTCCGATCTCCGCAAGCGCGCGGCATTTCTCGTCCACGAGCTCTGGCAAGACAGCATCCGGTTCAGCGACCTCTCTTCGGCGCTCCAGGCATCCCTGTTGGAGTCTGTGCAGCTGCGGGATGAGGGACTCTTCGTTGAACTCCCGGATTATCTCTCGTGGGAGAGTCAGAGCTTCAAGGCAACCGTGCTTCCAGGTTCGAGCAACGCTCTCAGGATCAATATCCCCACTGGTTTTACCTACGCTCCGCTCCCCGATGAACCCCCTCTCCCAGAGCCAGTGACTGCCCTTCTGCAGTTGGCGCTGAATGTCGCTGTAGATGAAGTGGATGGAGAAATGCCAGATCGGTCACTCCCCCAGGGGTTCGACTCCCCTCTGGCGAGCACCGTCATCGCCATTGGCCGCGGCCGGAAGGCAGAGTTCGCTTGGCCCCTTCCCGATTGGACCACGCCTCTCGAGTTCCATCTAGTGATGGCCGCGTGGACCCGGCAGAGCCTCAGCTCGATTCTTTCTCACAAAGCCCCTGGAGCCCTGATAGGGCGGTTCGTCTCCGCTGTCCTCAGCGCCGATGCCCGGCGCCGACCGGACGAGCAGTTCCCTGAGGACAGGAACCTCTGGGAGGACCTAGCGGCGCGCATCTCGGAGGCCCTTCGCCGGCTCGCGGAAAACAGCTCAAGTTCCCCAAGGCAGCGCCGGCTGGATCGCTGGCTCTATGAGCGAGTCGGACTGCTCGCAGCACCCGAGTCAGGGCTTCCTCCTTCACTTGCCAATGACTTCCTTGGTGCACTGCTCGCGCGCATCCCGTCGGAGTTCCAATCTCTCTTGGTCTCTAGGCTGAAGACCGGACGCCGGTCACGAGCCAAGTCCGCACTCGACGAGATCCAGCTGGAGGAAACCGAGACGCCCTCGACCATTCTGCAGAAAATCGATGAGGCGCATCCCTCTTTCGACTGGGGTTCCAGGGTCGAAGATCGGCCGTCGGCTGTCCAAGGCCAGGATCTCACCGAGGCGCTTCAGAAGGCCATGACGAAGATCCCCGTCCACCATCACCCCGCGAGCTCAGCCAAGCTCCCTGAGTCCCTCAAGCATTACGTGGATGAGACCCTCAACCTCTCCACGCAGTTCCAGGGCATCCCAAGAGAGCGGCTCAGCGAATTGGTGGCGGCCATGGAGCGACTCGCCTCCGAGAAGGCATCCGCCAGTCAGGCGCTCCTGACGCTTTGGAATACCTTGATCGAGTCTAGACCACCGTCCGAACAAGCGGTGATCCGGGTCATGCTCTCCCAAGGCGAGGCAGGACTGCAGGTGGTGCTGCCTTCAGAGCTCGCGGGTTGCCTGCAAGATCCCATCGTCAGGCGAGCCGCGCCAGAGAGAAATCTTGAGGCACGAAACGGCATCATCTGGCAATTGCATGGCTACTTGCGTGCCGAAGATCGTGCAAGCGATGAGTTGCACAAGGTCCTGGCTGTGGCTTACGACATCGTGGCAGACGAACGGGATGTCGACGGCTCCACCGCAAGCAATGCTGAGCTCCACGACATAACCTGGGGTGCGGCTCTTCCAGGCGTATCGAGCATGTATCTCTTCCGGGGCAAGCCGGTCCACATCGACTGGCCCGTTCCAAGGTGGCTGTCTTTCTTGGACTGGCACCTGACTGATCAACTCTGGCAACGGTGCCGTCCAAAGCCCATGCTCATCCTCAGGGCTTCCTCTAATCGCACGAGTCTCGTTCGCGACCTGCTCTACCAGATGAGCGCCATCGCCAATGGGAGGCAGCTGACTACATCCAGCGTTCTTCTGTGGGACGATGCTCTGCAGTGGATCCGTACGTCTCCTCAGAAGATCGATCTCCAAGGCACACGCTGGGCACGCATCCGAGAGTGGGCAGAGATAGGCGTGCTCTTGTTCGCTACACCGGAGCTGGGGCTCCCATCCCAAGAATGCACCTTCCTGCTCGGACTGCTCTCGACGCCCGTCGACCCTTCCAGAATTGAAGCCATCGTCGCTGCGCGACGGGCCTGGGCGCGGCGCTCGCTTCACCTTGCTGGGCTCGATCATGATGGTGCATCCGTAGCGCGATTCCTCGCGGAGATGGACGGCTTGGACCCGAATCATCCCTGGAAACAGGTCATTGGAGCCGATGCATCCCACGCGATTCAGTTCGACACTCCCGCGTAGATGCCCAGCTCGGCGAACATCCACCAACTTGAGGCTGAGATCGCGGCTTGGCCGCTGACCTCCGAGGCGGGGTTCCGCCTGGGACTGGACACGCTCACCCGGACCGATGCGGGCGTCCTGGGCCGGGACACCCAGCACCTCTCGAATGCGCTCCTAGCCCACTTGCGGCCGCGCGCACGAGGGCTCTCACTCGAAGTGCTGTCCCAGTTCCGGGATGGGGTGTGGTTCGGCAGCGGCGAGTCGCCTCCAGGCTCTCGCGGCCTGCGCATTTCCTTGGCGTCCTTCGCCCAGAGCCTAGCAGGGCACTTGCTAGCCTTCGTGGGAGATCACGCGGTGCTGCGAATCGAGGTACGCCCGTCTCCCGAAGTGCTCGCTGCGCGCTGGCGCTGGCTCTCCTTCGCGCTCCCACCGGACGTCCTGATCGCGGCCCATGCGGCCGCCGAGCAGACCTCTCCCCCAACAGATTTCGTCAACCTCGGCATCCCCCACCTGGAGCGCTTCTTCGAGACCGAGGGCATCGCGCAGACGCACCTCCACCTGGGCGCCGCAGTGCCCTTCGAGTGGCTCTGGACCCACTTGATGACCCGCGTCGGCGATCACGCGCTTCAGCCCAAGGCACTCCAGTCGGAAGGCTCCTTGCCCTTTGGGTCAGCTCGGGAGTTCCTCGACTGGCTCGTAACTGCGGCCTTCGCCCGCCTCATCCTCGCGGGGTTCCTCTGGCGCCTCGAACTGGGACTGGACTCCCGCTTCGTCTCCTACGTCCGGGCTCAGGCCAGACGAGGGCGGAACGCAGAGGAGAGCCAGGCAGCGCTCAGCGCGCTGTACCGTGGTGCTCGCCCGCAGAGCTTCGCGTCGTTGAGGCCCATCCTACGGCGGCTCACCGGCACGGCTCACCCCTCCTCACCAGCGGAATCGCTGGCGGAACTGCGCCGCCGGGATCCCGTCTCGGAGTGGATCGGCGGTGAGGGTACGCTCCCCGAGACGCACCTGCTGACGCGGGGCCTCCGCTACCTGCTGGGCTCAGCGGGCAGCCGTGACGAAGAGTTCTCCCGGGTGTTCTGGCAGTACGTCCGCATCCGGAGCCTCACCTACCGGCATCTGGTCCTGGAACCAGGCACTGCGGGGCTCGATTGGTTCTCGGTGCACTTCAGGCGCATCTCCGCCCTTCGCGGAGGCATGAGCGAGCGGGCCTTGATGGCCTCCGCCCTCATGCTGGAGTCCCGGGGCCCTCCCTTGAAGTCGATCGAGGTGAGAACTTCCCCCTCCCCTCACTGGCAGGACATTCGCGATCTCGTCCGGCACATCGAGCGAGCGCCCGAGCCTCCGGGAGTCCGGGCGGAGCGAGGGCTCGTCCTTCACTTCACCAAGGTGCGGAACACCCGGCGCAGCGATCATCTGCCCCATGCGGATCCCCGGCAGATTGCGCACCTGTGCCGCTTCGGCAGCTACTTCCACGAGAAGCAGCGCGAGGCACTCGCCATCGAGGCGGCCCTGCAGCACCACCCGGAGTTGCTGATCGTGCTTCGGGGGCTGGATGTGTGCAGCCTGGAGCTGGCTGTTCCCACCTGGGTCTTCCTCCCCATTCTCCAGAGATTGCGCGAGCAGTCCGCGCGCATCGCACGCAGGCTCGCTCCCTATGGCCGAGTGCCTCCTCCGTTCCATCTCACCCTTCACGCGGGCGAGGACTTCCGCCGGCTCATCGAGGGCCTGAGGCGCATCCACGAGCCCATCGAGTTCGGCATCCTCAGAGGGGACGACCGGATTGGCCATGCCGTGGCGCTGGGAGTGGATCCCGAGCAATGGGCCGCCTCCATTCCCCTGGTCCGCCAGCCCGCGGAGGAGCGCCTGGACGATCTGCTCTGGGAACTCGGCCGGTACCGCCGAGCGGAGATGCCCGCAGATGCCGCCAGGGTGGAATACGTCCGTGGGCAGATCGACCACCTAGCCGAGCAGATCTACGGAAGGAACCACTTCACGCCCGAGGTGCTCCTGCGTGCCCGGGAGCTGCGGCACAAACCACGCTTCCTGGCAAGCCTGGGCTATCCATTCATGCGCCCCTCGCTCGGCGTCCACGATGAGGATCTCGCCGGGAAGCTGGTGCTCCGGTACCTCACGGACTTCGAGGTGTATGCCAAGGGGCAGGCGCCACTGGAGATCGAGACGCATCCGTCCGAAGTCCCCATGCTCCATCAGGCTCAGCGATTCCTGCGCACGCTGCTCGCCCGGCTCGGCATCACTATCGAGGCCAATCCTTCGAGCAACATCCTGATTGGCGATCTCCCGCTCGACGAGCACCCCGTGTTCCGGCTTCAGCCGCTTCCGGGACGCCCAGGCGAGCCCGGTGGTCCCGTTGCGGTGTGCCTGGGGGACGATGACCCGATCACCTTCGCCAGCAGCCTGCCGGATGAGTTCTACCACCTCTATCACGCGCTCATCCGCCACCAGGTCTCAAGCCAGGATGCCCTGGCCTGGCTCGATCAGCTCCGAAAGAACGGCGTCAGAGCGCGCTTCACGCTGCCGGACTCCATCCGGCCAGCCAAGTGACGAGCAGTCTTCTCCCCCAAGACCGGCCGATGACGTTGAAAGAAGCCAAGAACCTCTGCCTAATAGCCGCCCCATGGGCCCACGACACTACCCGGGCATCAACTGCCGGACGAGATCCAGCAGCTTGCCACGCTCCACCTCGCGCTTGACGAGGTAGCCGTCCGCGCCCGCCTCGAGGCCCTCGGCCCGCTCCTCGGGGCTGTCGAGCGAGGTGACGAGGATGACAGGCATCCGGTTGAGCGTCGGGTGGGAGCGGATGCGCCGCGTGAGCCCCACGCCATCCAGCCGCGGCATCTGCCAGTCGCTGACCACGAGCTGGCAGGGCGTGCGCTCCAGCACCTCCCACGCCTCCTCGCCGTCCGAGGCGGTGACCACCGGGTAGCCGGCGATCTCCAGCAGCGACTTCATCGCGAAGCGCGTGGTGAGCGCGTCGTCGCACACGAGGATGCGGGGGCGGCGGATCTCTCCCGCCACCGTGCGCGTCGTGGGAGACGCGGCGCGCAGCAACTCCGGCGCGTTGAGCACCGGCACCAACCGGCCATCATCCAGCACGGCCGCGCCGGCCAGGTGCGCCACGCCCTTCAGGTGCGGGCCCAGCGCCCGGACGACGATCTCCTGCTGCCCCGCCACCTCGTCGATGGCGAACACCACCCGGTCCTTGCCGAGCGCGAGCAACATCACCGGCTGCATCTTCCCGTTGTCGAGCGCCAGCGGCAGCCGGGGCAGCCCAACGGCCTCCGCCAGCGAGAGGAAGATGAGCTGCTCGTCCTCCACACGCGCCACCACGCGGCCCGCCACCGTCCCCACATCCTGCGGGGCCAGGCGGAACACGCGCTCGACCATGTCCGAGGGCACGGCGACGACCGAGGTGCCCACGCGGACCAGCAGCCCCAAGGCCGAGGCGAGCGTGAGCGGCAGATCGATCAGGAAGCGAGTCCCCTGCCCCTCCGTGTACGTCACGTCCACCGCGCCCTGGAGGCGCTGCGCCGTGGCGAGCACCACATCCAGGCCCACGCCGCGTCCGGACGTCTCCGTCACTTGATCGCGCGTGGAGAAGCCCGGCTGGAAGATGAGCCGCGCCGCCTGGGCATCCGAGAGCTTGGCCGCGGCCTCCGCCGTCAGCAGGCCGCGCCGGATGGCGGTGGCGCGCACCTTCGCCGGAGACAGGCCTCCGCCATCATCCTCCACGATGACGGCGATACGGGTGCCGCGGGACTCCACGCGCACCCAGAGCCGGCCCTTCTCGGACTTGCCCGCGGCGCGCCGGGCCTCCGGCATCTCGATGCCGTGATCGATGGCGTTGCGCACCAGGTGCAGCAGCGGATCCTTCAACGCGTCCAGGATGCGCCGATCCAGCCGCACGTCTCCACCGGCGACGAACAGCTCCACCTGCTTGCTCAGCCGCGCGCTCACCTCGCGCACCGTGCGCCGCAGCGGCTCGAGCACCTGAAGGGCCGGAACCATGCGCAGATCGCGCAGATCGTCCCGGACCACCTGGGCCACCAGGTTGAGCTGCTCGCCCTCGCGGGTGGCGTCCTTGAGCAGCTCCACGATCCGCTTCTGCATGCCGCGCAGGCTGACCACTCCGGCGCGCAGCGGCTCCAGCGCCTCCGCGCTCCCGTTCCCACTCGACAGGGAGAGCTGCGAGGAGGAGCGCTCCAGGTGCACGATCGTGTCGTGCGTGTTGTCGAGCAGATCCCTCAGGGCATCGGTCCGACGCGCCTGCAGCGCCCGGCCCGCGATCAGGTGCTCCACCTGGAGCCCCAGCGACTCGAGCGTCTTCACCGAGACGCGCACCGCCTGATCGACGCCGCCCTTGGAGCCAGCGGCCCCTTCACCCGCCGCGGGCATGACCGCCGCCTCGCTGGCCGCGCGCAAGGCCTCTGCGGCCTGCTTCGTCGGAGCGGGGGCGCGCTCGGGCTCCGGCGCAGGAGCGGACGCCTTGGCGGGAGCCTGGGGCGCGGCAGGACCGAGTGCACCCCGGATCTCCACGAGCAAGCCCGCGAGATCCGACGCGGCGATGCTCGCGCCATCCCCCGGCTGCTCCATCTTCGAGAAGCCCGCCGCCGTGCGCTCCGCGAGCGGGGCGATCTGCTCCTCTTCAGCAGCCTCGGCCGTGATCCGCAGCGAGCGCGCCAGCATCACCGCCGTCCGCACGGTGTCCGCGCGATCCGGCACGTTCGGAGAGACCAGGGTGACGAGCGCCGCCTCGAGCTTGTCCAGCACTCCCAGCGCGTCCTTGCGGAAGCGCTCGCTGGGGTTCTCCTTCGGCGCCTGGCCACTGCCGAGCGCGGCCAGCAGCCCGGCCAGCCCTTCGATGACGGGGGTCTCGCCCGCATCCCCGAGCCCCAGCGCCAGCTCGATGGAGGACAGCCCCCGCAGGGTGACCTCCACCACCTCACGCGGCAGCCGATCATTGGCACGGTAGCGCGCCAGCCCATCCTCGATGGCGTGGACGACCTGCTCGATCTCCGTCAGCCCCAGGCTCGCGGCCGAGCCCTTCAGGCTGTGCACCAGCCGCTTCAGCGACGGGAGCAGATCGGGATCACGCCCGGCCGGATCTTCCTCCAGCCCGAGGATCTTCGTGCCAATGGCCTGGATCTGCTCCCGCGTCTCCGCGGAGAAGATGGGCCAGATGCTCCGGAGCACCTGTTGATCCATGCGCCGTGCCTACCCTCGCCTCTCGGCGGACGGAGTCCCGAGCTGGGCCACATCGAGCACCGTCAGCCGGTCCGGAGTCAGGTGCAGAAAAGGTCCCGCGGGGGGCTGAGACAGGGTGGCGCGCAGCAGCTCCTGCCGCCCGTCCACCTGCTCCGCCGCGATCCCGAAGGCATCCCCGGTGAGATCCACCACCACCACCTTGCCCAGGTCGGACATGCCGCCGCCCTCGAGCCCCAGCAGCTGGCGCAGGTCCAACACCGGCACCACGCGCGAGCGCGACACGAGCGCCCCCATCACGTGCCGCGGCGCCCCGGGCAGCATGCACAGCCCGCGAGACTCCAGCACATGATCCACCTGCTCGATGGGGACGGCGTAGCGCTCGCCGCCGACGCGGAAGGTCAGCACGGTGAGCACCGCGGGGCGGGCCTGCTCGCGAGAGCCGGCCAGCACGCGCGCCCGGTTGGACAGCACCTCGCGGCGCTTCTCCGGGCTCACCTGCGCGTTCTCGATCAGCGCCCGCGCGTCATCCAACCTCTGGATGAGGCCCGAGTAGTCGATCTCGACCTTGGTGTCGGTGTCTTCCGTGGACATCGGGTGCTCAGCGGCCCGAGGGGCTCTTCACAGGAAGTTTCAACAGCTCGCGCACGCGCTCCCGCAGCTCGTCCACCGAGACGGGCTTGTTGAGGAAGGCGCTGGCGCCCACCAGCCTGCCGCGCTGGCGGCTCGCCTCGTCCTTGAGCGAGGTGAGCAGCAGGAAGGGCGTGGCGTGCAGCGCGCCGTCCGCCCGCACCGCCGCGCACAGCGCGAACCCGTCCATCTCCGGCATCTGTACGTCGGAGATGATCAGATCCGGCTTGATCTCGCGGGCCTTGGCCAGTCCCTGCACGCCGTTGCCGGCGTCAAAGAACTGAAGCCCCCAGCCCATCAGGTACACCTGCAGCAGGTTCGTGATCGTCTTGGTGTCCTCGACGATGAGAACCTTCAACGGCGCTCCCTTTGTCCCGGCCGTGTTCATAGCTGATATCTACCTACGAGCTCCGAGAACTTCTTGGAGAGGTTCGAGAGGTTACCCGCAACCTGTTCAATCTGACGCGTCCCATTGACGCTGTCAGCCATGGCCACCGACAGCTCACTCATCGCGGTGGCGATCTGCTCGACTCCGATGGTCTGCTGCCGCGTGTTGCCGGCGATCTGCCGCGCCGCGGCAGAGGACTCCTTGATGACCTCGGCCAGGCCGAGAATGGCAGAGCCCGCGCTCTGCGCCAGCGCCATGGCGGCCTGGGCTCTGCGGCTGCCCTCGTCCGTGGCGGCCACGGCGGCCTTGGTGCCCTTCTGCACCTCGCCCAGCAGGCCTCGCACCTGGTTGGCGGCCACCTTGGACTGCTCGGCCAGGGCGCGCATCTCCATGGCCACCACCGCGAAGCCGCGGCCATGCTCGCCGGCCTTGGCCGCCTCGATGGAGGCGTTGAGGGCCAAGAGGTTGGACTGCTCGGCCACGTCGCGCACCGTGGTGATGATGTCGCCGATCTGCAGGGTGCGCTCGTTGAGCTCGGTGATGGCCACGGCGATGGCGCGCACCTGCTCGCCCAGCTTCTCCATGCCGGCCACGCTCTCGGCCACGACTTTCTGGCCCTCGGTGGACAGCGCCTCGGAGCGCTGCGTGCCGCTGATCACCGAGTCCGCGTAGCTGGTGGCCTGCTTGGCCGTCTGGGCGATCTCGGCCACCGTGGTGCTCGTCTCGCTGATGGCGGAGGCCTGCTCGTGCGCCATGGCGGACTGCTGCGAGGAGGTGGTGAGCGCGCTGTTGGCCTCGCGCTCGATGTCCGCCGCGGCGCCGCGCAGGTCCGCCACCAGGTGCGTCACCGTCTGCGCCATCTGCCCGAAGCTCTCCGCCACATCGCCGATCTCGTCACTGGAGTGCACATCGACGCGCTGGCGCAGATCGCCCGCGGCGATCCCCACGGCTGCCTGGGCCAGCCGCTCCAGCGGCACCGTCACCAGCCGGGACAGCAGGGCCGCGGCGATCATGCAGAGCAGCAGGACCAGCACGCCCAGCTCCACCGCCCGGACGATGCTGTCGCGCACCGAGGAGGCAAGCGAGTCCAGCTGGATGCCCACCTGCACGGTGCCCACCTGGACCTGCTTCTCGGACGCCGCGGGCTGCCGCGGATCCTCCGCCCGGCCGTAGAAGATGGGCGCCGAGGTCTCCAGCACCGGCCGCCCGCCCACCGTCCGCTCGCGCTCCACGGCCTGCGCCGACTTGACGGGGGCCACCTTGTCGGCGCCCACGTACTCCTTCTCGGCGGCCTGGGCCAGCACCTCGCCCTGGCTGTCGCGCACCACCACGTACGCCACCTCCGGCACGTCGCGCAGCGTGGCATCCGCCGCCTGCTGCAGGCTGACCTGGGAGTTGGCCGCGGTGTGGGCCGCCAGGTTGCTCGCCAGTTGGATGCTCACCACACGCGCGCGCGACGCCAGCTCGTCCCGCAACGCGGAGCGCATCTGCACCGTGAACTCGGCGATCAAGAGACTGGCCACCAGGGCACCCGTCAGCCCCGTGATCAACAGGATCTTGGTGCGCAGGCTGAGCCGTCCCACCGAACGACGTCCCGGCTTGGACAGCTTGATGCCTTGGACTTCCACATGACCTCCCAACTCTCACGAGCGCCGCCCTGCTGGCGCTCCCTGCTAACCCTTCCGCTTCCGCGAAGCCAGCGCCTGCCGCAGGGCTCCCGCTGTCATCGGCTCCAGCCCCCGGAGCAGATGCTCGTCATCCAGCCCATCCAGCGCGCGCAGCGCGTTCTGCTCGGCCCGCTCCGCCTCCTCCCGTCGATTCAATCGCGTATAGAGGTTGACCAGCGTAGCGTGGGCGAGCGCCATTTGCGGATCCAGATACAGCGCCCTGCGGACCAAAGCCACCGCCTCGTTGAGGTTGTCCCGGGCCTCGGCCACCATGGCCAGTAGCTGGTAGGCCTCCGGCATGAGCTTCTTGGCCGCCTCCCGGCCCAGCTCCTCGGCCTTGTCGAACTGGCCCGCCTGCGCCGCCGCGTGCGCCTGACGCAGGATGTCATCACTCCCCGTGGAAGCAGCCGGGACTTTGGGTGCCACGGGGGACGGAGCCGGTGCGAGGGCAGGCACAACGCGAGGCTTGGGGGCAGGCGGGGGCGGCGGCGGCGCGGCCTTCGGCTTTGGCGCGGGCGCTGGCTCCGCGGGCGCCACTCGCAGCCGGGGCACGCGCAGCACGGGGGAGCCCTGCACGTCGATCTGATCCAGGCCCATCCCGTTGGTGAGGGGAATCTCCGCGGGCGCCAGGAAGAGCAGCCCTCCGGGATTGATCGTCGCGATGAGCTTGGCGAGCACCTGCTTCACCAGCTCATGCGGGAAGTAGATGAGGACGTTGCGGCAGAAGACGGCGTCCAGGTCGGCCACCGGCGCCGCCTCGAGGACCAGGTTGTGACGTAGGAACTCCACCGGCCGCCGCGCCTGGGAGTTCACCATCACCAGATCGCCCTGCGGCGTCAGGAAGCGCCGCTCCATGGAGGGCTCGATGCGCCGCACCGACCAGGGGCCGTAGGTGGCGGCGCGGGCGCGCTGCAGCGAGCGGGCGGAGATGTCGGAGGCCATCACCCGGATGCGCTCCACCGGCAGCCCCGCGGCCAGCAGCGTCATCGCGATGCTGTAGGCCTCCTCGCCCGTGGCGCAGCCGGCGCTCCAGACCCGGAACAGGCCGTCTTCCTTCAGGGTGGCCGCCCGGGCCAGCTCGCGCAGGTGCTCGGGGTGGCGGAAGAAGTACGTCTCTCCGATGACGGCGTACTCGATGAAGGACTCGACGAACGCCGGGTCGCGCGCCAGCAGCCGCTGGAGGAAGAAGGCGATCTCCAGCCCTCGCGCCTCGGCCGCCCGCGTGAGCGCGGTGCTCAACGAGCGCCGGACGCTGGAAGCGAGCGTCATGCCGCTGGCCTCGCGCAGCACTTCCTCGACCCGGCCGAGCGTGGCCTCGTCGAGCGCATCCGCGCGCGCTACCTCGCTCACGTCTCCTCCGAGATCGCCAGCAGGGCCGAGGTGCGCAGCAGGGGCCTCAGCCCCTCCGCCGTGCGGCACAGGCCCGCCATCAGCCCCGTCTTGTCCCAGGCCGTCCGCGCCTCGCCCTCGGCCACCTGATCCACCAGGAGCGGCGCCTCGACGATGTCCTGCACGTGGTCCACCAGCAGCGCCACCGTGCGGTCGCCCACGCAGACCACCAGGTGCGCGTCCAGCGAGGGCTCCCGGCGCACGCCCATGAGCGAGGCCAGGTCCACCGCCAGGGCGGACACCCCACGGTAGATGAAGGCGCCAATGATGTGCGCAGGCGTGCCCGGCAGGGGCTGCAGCTCCACCAGGCGGACAACCTCTTGCACGGACTCGGAGGGCAACAGCACTTGCGTGCCCGCCACCTCCACGGTGAGGTAGAGCCCCGGCAGCCGATGCTCACCGCCCAGGTGGACCAGCTCTCGCCGCAGCCGCGTCACCTCGTTCTCCAACGAGTTCAGCCGCTGCTGTACTGACGCACGACGCGCCTGGGCTTCCGCAGGTGTTGTGGGAGTTTCAGCCATCGGGGAGACCCAGCCAAAGCCTCTGCTCGGGTGGGGCCGAAACGTAATCCGCCCGGTGGAGGACCGTCAATGCGGGCGAACAGGCGGCGATGCTTCCTTGGCTGCTCCTAATGATCCTGGCCGACCTGCTACGGTGGGTGCGCGCGCCGGATCGTACAGTGCCTGCGGTTGTGCTGTGATAGGCTGCGGGGATAGCGCATGGAGGCCTGGATGCCGTTTGCGGTGTGGGGGTTTGAATGATCAAGAGTGACGCCTCGGGCCCTGCGGCCCCTGGAACACCTGGTGTGGATCCCCTCGTTGGCCGGACACTGAATGGACGCTTCAGCATCGTGGAGCCCATTGGCATCGGGGGCATGGGCAAGGTCTACCGGGCCATGCAGGCCCCGCTGGATCGCGTCGTCGCCCTGAAGATCCTCAACCCCAGCTTCCCGAGCACCAAGGATCCGGGCTTCCAGCAGCGCTTCCTGCGCGAGGCCTCGCTCACGTCCAAGCTCCGCCACCCCAACACGGTGACGGTGATCGACTACGGGCAGACGGACGACGGCATCTACTACATCGCCATGGAGTACCTGGAGGGTAGGACGCTGGCGCAGGTGCTCGCCCAGACCGGCCCCCTGCCCTGGAGCCGGGTGATCTCCATCGTGCAACAGGTCTGTCGCTCGCTGCGCGAGGCCCACGCGACGGGCATCGTCCACCGGGACCTGAAGCCGGCCAACATCATGCTGCTCAACGAGTCCGATCAGGATCTGGTGAAGGTCCTCGACTTCGGCCTCGTGAAGTCCATTGCCCCGGTGCCCGAGGGTGAGGGCTCGCTCAGCCCGGAGATCACCCAGAGCGGCACGTTCCTCGGCTCGCCGCAGTACATGGCGCCCGAGCAGGCCCGCAATGTGGCGGACGTGCGCAGCGACATCTACTCGCTGGGCGTGGTGATGTACCAGATGCTGCAGGGGCGCCCCCCGTTCATCGCGAGGGATCACCTGGAGCTGATCTTCGCGCACTGCAAGGAGCCACCCCCGCCCTTCAACTCGCTGCGGCCGCACATCCCCGTGCCGCACGACATCGAAGCGGTGGTGATGCGCTGCATGGAGAAGGATCCCGCGCGCCGCTTCCAGTCGATGGACGAGATGCTGGAGGCCATGCGCACGGCCAACATGGCGGCGGGCGGCCACAGCGGCATCTTCAAGCGTCCCGGCGGTGGCACCACGGGCCCGCACCCCTCTCCCCTCTTCGCGAGCGCCAGTGGGCCGGACAGCAATGCCTCCACCCTGGCGCTGGACATCAGCGTGGAGGTGCCCGAGGCGGTGGCCAAGGCGCGCCGCCGCAGGCTGATGGCCACCGGGGCGCTGGTGGCCGGCGCGGTGATCGTCGGCATGGGAGCCACCGTCCTGGTGATGCGCCCCCGCGAGGCGCCGCCCGTGGCGCCGGCCCCCGTCGAGAAGCCCGTCGCGGTGGCCCCGGCTCCAGTGGCGCCTCCGCCTCCCGCGCCCGAGCCCGCTCCGGCCGCGCAGCAGATGGTCCGCCTCCACCTGATGAGCGAGCCCACCGGCGCGCACGTTTATTACAAGGGGAAGGACCGCGGCACGACGCCGTTCGTGCTGGAGATCCCCGCGGGCGGAGATGGCACCGTCACCGCCGAGCTCACCTTCGCGGCCGACGGCTACCAGCCCGAGATCGTCATGACTGGCGGCTCGGGAGACGTGGTGCTCTCGCAGAAGCTTCAGAAGCGCCGGGGCGGCGCGGCGAGCAAGGTCGAGTTCGCCAGCGCCCACAGCGCGAACCTGGAGCCAGCCGCGCAGATGAACTCGCTCGACCCGGCCGAGTCCCTGGCGCCGTCGACCCCCGCGCCCGCGGCGAAGCCGGCCAAGGCCACGGCACCGGAGGATGGCGCGGACATCGGGGGCAACCTCGCCGTGCCAGTGCTCCCCACGGGAGCGCTCGCCGCGGTAGGCAACAGGCCCATGCCCTACGGCGAGGGCATGAGCCGGCCGGAGCAGCTCGATGGCAAGGAGATCGCCTATACCCGCGAGGCGCTCGCGGCCAAGGTGCAGGGCACGATGCTGGTGAAGTGCACCATCACCCGCCAGGGCCACGTGGAGAACTGCCGCATCCTCAAGGCGCTCCCGCACATGGAGGAGGCCGTCCTCGAGGCGCTGCAGTCGCGTGTCTACAAGCCCATCCTCTATAAGGGCCAGGCCGTCGCGGTGGACTACGTGTTCAGCATCAAGCTGCAGCTGCCGCGGCACTGAGCGAGGCTCTCCCGGCGCTGGCTCCCGCCTCCTGAGTCACGGAGCCGCGGACGAGCCGGCGACCGGGACGCCCGCGGCGGGTACTCCCCAGTCCACCACCGGCCAGCCGCGCCGGAGGGCCTCCCGCCGCAGCCGGTAGTCCGGGTGCACGACCACGGGCCGGCCCACCACCTCCAGCACGGACAGATCCGAGTAGGAGTCCGTATAGAAGGAGCACGCGGACAGGGACACGCCCGCCTCGCGTGCATAGGCCTCCGCGTGGGTGCGCTTGCCGGGCCCGAAGCAGACCTGGCCCAGCGGCCGGCCCGTGTGCAGCCCGCGCTCATCCACCTCGAAGCGGTTGCAGAGGATCGCATCCAGGTGGAGCTCCCGGGCGACGAGCTCGGAGAGGTAGCCCGAGGAGGAGGTGAGCAGCACCAGCCGATCTCCCTCGCCGCGGTGCTCCTCGAGCGCGCGCAAGGCTCCGGGGCGGTAGAGCGGGCGGACCTGCTCCTCATAGAAGGTGGCGGTGCGCTCTCGGATCGTCTGGGCCGAGGTGCCCGCAAGCTGAGAGATGGCCACGAGCAACGCGTCCTCCATGGACACGAAGCCCAGGTGGTAGCGAGCGATCCACAGGCTCGCCCGGAGCGCCTGCATCCGGGTGATGTGCCCCAGGGCCAGCTCGCGGCGAATCCACAGCGCCCCGGAGTTCACCGCGAGGAGCGTCTTGTCGAGATCGAAGAACGCAACGCTCATGCACGCACCCTCACGAACCGGAGGCCTGGGCACCGCGCTCGCCGCGTGCCCCCTGACGAGCCCTTCTCCGAGCCCACACCCTCCACACGGACAGCAGCACTCCCGGCAGCAGCGCGCCCGGAGCCGCCGCGCAGCGGGTCCCCGCGTTCTGGGCGGACAGGTTCTTGCTCGACACGCCGAGCCCGGAGCACTGGTTGGGCGGCAGGCCTCGCGGATAGATATCGCAGAAGCCAGCGGCGGTCCCCACGTCGATGATGCGCTTCTGGGTCTCCCCGATGGGCGCGGTGGGCTCCATGGTGGACAGCGGCACGGTCACATGATCCAGCCCCATGGCGTGGCCGATCTCGTGGGTCATGGTGTTCTGGATGTCCGAGCCCACGCACTCCGGCGAGGGCAGCCCCTCGCACGGGGGAGAGCTCACGGTGGTGAAGAGGAAGCCGAGGTTGCCCCCAGGCTGGGCGGCGTTGAGCTCGATGTCCGCGTCCAGGATGACGCCCGTCTTGAAGCTGAACGTCGTCGTGGTCAGCGCGATGGTCAGCTCGCCGTGCTCCCAGCACGAGTAGTCATTGGCGCACGTCTCCGCCGCGCGGCAGGGATCCAGCTCCGGGACAACGTCCTGGCAGGCCGTCTCGCGGAACGTGACGACATTCTCGTTGGTCTGGCCCACGACGTAGCCCACCGAGGGGCGGCTCACATCTCCGCCCCGGACGAAGGTGAAGTCGCTGCACGTGGCCGACAGCGTCCGCCAGGTGTCGAAGGCGGCATCAATGGCGGGGAACTCGGTGTCTCGCGGCGTCCGGAGGCTGCCAGCGGAGTCGATGTGGTAGACGAACTCGCGGCTGAGCCAGTTCAGGCACAGGTCCTTTCCGGGCACCACGGTGCGCTGGTAGGCCTGGGCTCCCGCGGTGGACGCCATGAGCAGGAGCGCCAGCAGGAGCCCCCCACTCTCCTTCACGAGCACGCTCCCCTGCGCCGCCGGGCAAGCATGAGCGCCCAGCCGGCCAGTGCGGGCAACCACGCCTCGGCGCCAGCGGTGGCGCACCCCGCCGACTTACGGCCGAGGTTGATGTCCGTGGTGGGGTGGATGCAGGCCTGGCTGGGCTCTCCCTTCGGATACGCCAGGCAGACGAAGCTCTGAGAGCCCGGGTCGACGGTGCGCTTGGCGGTCTCGCCGGCCGCGGCCTGCGCGTTCATCGTCGAGTTCGGGTAGGTGGTGTGGTCCAGCCCGATGAAATGGCCAATCTCGTGCGTGGCCGTGTTCTGCACGTCCGTGGACACGCAGTTCGTGGTCTCCGCGGGCAAGTTACAGATCCCTGGCCCGTTCGAGGTGGTGAAGAAGAACGAGGGCGAGTTCAGCTCGATGTCCGAGTCATAGATGATGCCGGACTTCTCGTCGTACGTGGTGAGGGTGATGGCGATCGTCTGCGCGAGGCCGTCCCAGCAGTCATAAACATTGGCGCACGATTCCTCGTCCTTGCAGGGATCACCGGCGGGAACCACGTCCGAGCAGCGCCGCGTGCGGAAGAGCACCAGGTTCCGGTTGTCGCCCTTGGCGTCGTAGCCCACCGTGCGGTCGTCCACGATGCCCCCATCCTCGAAGGAGAGGTTGCCGCACCTGTCGAAGACGGCCTCCCAGCTCTGGAAGGAGCGGCGGATGGCGTCGAACTCGGAGCCCGCGGGCTGCGTCTGAGGATTGCCCGCGCTGCTCTGGTAGTAGGTGATCTTCGGCACCGTCCAGAAGAGGCACTGGGTCGAGGGATCTTTCGAATTGACATGACTGCGCGCATACGGATCCGCAGGGACCTTCTGGCCCAGCGCGAGCGCCAGCATCAACGCCGCGATCTTCACTGCTGCTTCTCCTGCCCCGGCTGCTGCAGGGCGGTCCGGATGGCGGCCTTCAGCGCATCCAAGGTGAGCGTCTGCTGCTGGGAGCTCGTGGGCTGACGCGTGGTGGGATCCAGCAGGAGCGCGTCGCTGGTGTTCTCCGGCACTGCCAGCACGGACCGGCTGTCCTCCGAGCGCCGCACCTGGTACTTGCCCTGCGCCATCCCGGTGACCTGGAAGGCATTCGACCCGTGGCGCTCCAGGAAGACCACCACCTCCTCGCCCGGCGAGAAGGAGGCCAGGCCATGGACGATCTGTCCGATATCCCCCACCCGTCCGCCCGGCTGGATGATGAGCACGGTGCTGCTCGCCTGCCCCTTGAGCGTCTCGGTCACCTCGAGCTCCACATCGGTGACGATGCGGCGGTGGTCCCCGCTCCAGCGGCTCTCCATGCGGCGGACCGTGCCGTGCACCACGGTATCGGCGGCCTGGGCCAGGCTGGTCAGGTCCATCCGGAGCATCGTCGTGGCGGCGGCTGGCAGCCCCAGCAACAGGGTGGCAGTCAGGAGTGCGGAGAGCGCGAAGCGCAGTGTCATCGGGTCACCTCGGTTAACGTCAGTGTAGCCCAGGGTCTCCAGTGGTGCTCGAAGCACTGTGGACTCGCGTTGACCACCCATCCGCACCCTTGCTATCCCGCCCGTCCTAAATATGGCTCCTGCACCCCGCGTACGATTCGCACCCTCTCCCACTGGCTACCTCCACATTGGTGGCGCCCGGACCGCGCTCTTCAACTACCTCTATGCGCGTCGCTTCGGTGGCACCTTCATCCTGCGTATCGAGGACACGGATCAGGAGCGCTCCACCGAGGCCTCGCTGCAAGCCATCCTCGACGGCCTGAAGTGGCTGGACATCGGCTGGGACGAGGGCCCCGAGAAGGGTGGCCCCTACCCGCCCTACTTCCAGACGCAGCGGCTGGACACCTACCGCCAGCACACCGAGCAGCTCATCGCCGCGGGCAAGGCCTACCGCTGCTACTGCACTCCGGAGGAGATCAAGGAGCGGCGCGCCCAGGCCGAGAAGGCAGCGGGCGTCACCGGCGTCTACAAGTACGAGGGCACCTGCCGCAACCGCAAGGACATCCCCGCGGGCCGCCCGTCCGTGGTGCGCTTCAAGATGCCCTCCAACGAGGGCTCGGTCTCCTTCGACGATCTGGTGCTCGGGAAGATCACCAAGGAGTACTCGGACCTGGACGACTGGGTCATGCTCCGCGCCGACGGGATTCCCCTCTACAACTTCGGCTGCGTCATCGATGACCACCTGATGGACATTACGCTGGTGGCGCGCGGGCAGGAGCACGTCAACTCCACCTTCCCGCAGCTCATGCTCTACCAGGCGTTCGGCTGGGAGCCGCCCCGGTTCGCCCACCTGCCGCTCATCCTCGGCCCGGACCGCGAGAAGCTGTCCAAGCGCAAGCACAAGGAGGCGGACGTCATGCTGCACAAGGCCAACGGGATCCTCCCGGAGGCCCTGCTCAACTTCGTCATCCGCCTGGGCTGGAGCCACGGCAATGACGAGGTGATCTCCCGCCAGCAGATGATCGAGTGGTTCGACTTCAAGGACGTGGGCAGCACCTCCGGCGTGTGGAACCCGGAGAAGCTGCTGTGGCTCAACCAGCACTACCTGAAGACGCTGCCCCCGGCCGACATCGCTGGGCGGCTGGCGCCCTTCCTCTCGGAGAAGGGCTGCCCGCTGCCCGCCAATGATCCGCGCCTGGAGCGGTTCGTGATGGCGTTCCGCGAGCGCGCCAAGACGCTCGAGGAGATGGCCGCCATGGCCGTGCCCTATCTGAAGTCGGGCGTGACGCTCGATGAGAAGGCCGCCGCCAAGCACCTCACCGCGGACTCCCTGAAGCTCGTCCGGCAGGTGCGCGACGAGGCCGCGGCCCTGCAGGAGTGGAGCGTGGCCGCCCTGGACACGGTCATCAAGACGGTCAGCGAGCGGGCAGGCGTGGGCATGGGCAAGGTGGCTCAACCCATCCGTGTGGCCGTCACCGGCAACACGGTGAGCCCGGGCATCGGCGAGACGCTCCTGCTGATGGGTAAGGACGAGGCGCTACGCCGCCTGGATGCCGCGCTGGCTCGCGGCTGACACATGGCTAGGGCTCGTATGAAGGCGGTGGACGCCGCCCAATGCGGGCCCTATCTTCCCGCCCCATGACGCGAGCGCTTGACAGCTTGAAGGGCCATTTCTATAAGGCGCGCCCGCTCTGGGCAGCAGTGGTTGGCCTGTGGGTGACGGCGGCGGGGGCGGATGCGGTCAGCGGGGCGCAGCTCCCCGATGGCGCGCAGAAGGTGGGCGAGAATCGGTACCGGGCGCCGCGGGATTTCGAGGAGACGCTGAAGTACTACAAGACCGTGTATCCGGTGCAGGCGTACCCTCGAAAGTCGATCGTCAACCAGCCGGGCGTGAAGGCTGTGCACATCGTCAACCCCTCGGGGAAGAACTTCGAGGGGCTGAATATTTATGAAGCGAACGACGAGGTCCGTATCTACGTCGTCCCGGTTCCGCCTCCTCCGAAGCCAGTCAGGAAGGCGCCGGAACCCAAGTCGGGAAAGAAAACTCGGTAGTTCACGAGCCCCGGCGAGTTGTGGTAGAGAAGTCGCGAAGTCGCAGCACGGCAGTCCTTGGGGAATCGTCTAACGGCAGGACAGCAGACTCTGACTCTGCTTATCTAGGTTCGAATCCTAGTTCCCCAGCTTGAAAACTTCGGTTGACGTGAGGACACCGAAGCTGTAGTTGAGGTCGCGGTTTTAACGGCCCTGTCGTCTAGTGGTTAGGACGGAGCCCTCTCACGGCTCAAACTCGGGTTCGAATCCCGGCAGGGTCACTAGAAGCGCCCGCTCTCCCAACGGAGGCGGGCGCTTCGCTTTTGCGGGCTCAGCGACGAGTGGTGATGCTGCGGTGGAACAGCAGCAGCGCGTTGGCCAGCCGCGTCTGGGCCCGCTCGATCGACCGGCGCACCAGCAGCATCTTCACCCGCTCCGGCAGGCTCTGAGTCCCCGAGGAGGAGCCGAAGCCCACCAGGTCCAACCTCAGGCCGATGGCCTCCAGCAGATCCGAGAGATCCGCCTGCGGGTTGGCCAGCAGCAGCACGTCCGGCGAGCGCGACTGGAGGATCTCCGCCAGCATCCGCCACCGAGGCTCGCCCGTCTCCAGGATGACGACGTCGCACGTCTCGAGTTCGGGAGAGGTCGCCGGCAGGGACACCACCTGGAAGCCCTCGGCGGTCAGCACCTGCTCGGCCTCGGGGCTGCCCACCACGGCCACGCGCCCCGTCATCGCCCCGCTCCTCACCGCCTGCTCGTAGTTGCGCAGCTCGTCTTCCAGCGCTTGATGGGCGTTCTCCGGCGCGTCCTGTCCGCTCTCCAGGAGCGTGGAGGCCTGCCTTGCCACGTCCCGCGCCTGCTCGCGGCCTTTGATCCGCTCGGAGCGCCGCTCGAGCGCCGCTCGCACCTTGGCGCGCAGCACCCGCAGGTCATCAAAGGGCTTGAGGATGTAGTCGCTGGCCCCCGCCGCGAAGGCGGCGATCACGGACTCCGAGCTGGCATAGCCGGTGATCATCATCGCCTCGAGGGCCGGCTGGAGCCGGCGGGCCTCGGCGATCAGCTCGATGCCGCTCATCACTGGGAGGTTCTTGTCGGTGATGAGGACGTCGATGCGCTGGCTCTGCAGCAATGGCAGGGCCTCCTCGGCGCTGGTGGCCTGGATGACCACCAGATCCGACTCGCGCGCCAGCAGACGACCGCACACGTCCAGCACGACGGGCTCATCGTCGACTACCAACAGGGTCGAGGCGAGCGTCCCCCCACTTCCTCCCTCTTCCTCCTCGGTCTCGAACGGCAGATCCATTGGGGGGTAGGTTCTCACAGCTTGAAGGTAACTTCGAGCGATGCGAGCAGAAGACCTATGCTGTAGGTGTGAGCTTCGCCGACGCCCTGGTGGAGAACCGCATCCCCCCTCGCCTCGGGGACGTGCTCCTGAGGTATGACGAGGGGCGCCTGGTCGGCGAGTCCCTCCCCCCCTCCTGGGAGCGGCGCCTGCTGCCCGAGCTGTGCCTCTGGCTGGCCGCGGCCTGCGGGGTGGGCAGCCTCGCCCTGCTGGTGCTGGCGCCGAGCCACTATGGCGTACCGGCGGCGCTGGGGCTGGCCGCGGCCGCCCTGATCGGGTACGCCCTGCGGCTGGAGGCGCGGCTGGGGCGCCGGCGCTTCGTCCTGCACTTCGCAACGGAGACGTTGCGGCTGGACCGGCTGAGCTGGGCGCCCTCGGCCACCCGGACGCAGGCCATCCCCTTCGATGATGTGACGGCGGTGGAGGTGGTCCAGCGCCCCTCCGGGCACTACGCGATCATCGTTACCTGGAAGGCCGGCCCGGAGAACAAGCGCGAGGAGCGGCGAGCGGCGCTCGTGGAGCAGGTGCGCCCGAGCGAGGCTGCCACGCTCGAGCGCGTCTGGCGCATGCTGCACAACGCCTTCGGGCTCAAGGCATCGGCGCCCGCAGAAGGGTGATCTCGATGGTGGTCCCCTCGCCCGGGGTCGAGGCCAGCTTGAGCTTGCCGCCGTACTGCGTCACCAGCTCCCGGCAGATGGAGAGCCCCAGCCCCGTGCCAATCCCCACCGGCTTGGTGGTGAAGAGCGGCTGAAACACTTTCTCCTGCAGCTCCACCGGGATGCCGCAGCCGTTGTCCGCGACGTTGAGGACCACGTGGTGGTCCTGCGCCGTCCAGCGCACGTCGATCTTGCCCGGCCGGCCCACGCCCTCCATGGCCTGCGCGGCGTTCACGACGAGGTTGAGGATCACCTGGCAGAGCTTCACCGGGCCGAACAGCACTCGCACCGGCTCTCCGCTGCTGGTGAGGCGGGCCCGGTCGCGCACCTCGGCGCGCGCCAGCTTCACCGCGAAGGACACCACTTCGGAGACCTCCGCGGCCTGCTCCGTCTCGTCGCCGCGCGCCTGCGCCTTCAGGCCATGAGCCACCTGCCGCAGGTGCTCGGTGCCCGTCACCAGGTCGCCGATCAGCGAGGGCAGATCCTTCACCGTCTCGCCCACGGCGCGGTTCGGATCATGGGCCAGGTGCTTGTTCACGTACTCGATGACCTGCTCGATGTCCCGGCGCAGCGAGGACACGTTCTGCGAGAGGTAGCCCACCGGCCCCATCAGCTCGTGGGCGATGCCGGCCGTCACCTGTCCCAGCGTGGCCAGACGCTCGGCCTTCATCATGCGGCTCTCGACTTCGCGGATCTTCAGCTCCAGGCGCGCGATCTTCAGCGCGTCCTCGAGCGCGGAGAGCATCTCCGCGCGATCCCACGGCTTGACGAAGTAGCGCGTCACCTGGCCGCGGTTCACTGCGTCCACCACGGCCTGGAGATCCGCGTAGGCGGTGACGAGCATGCGCTTGGCGTCGGGCGCCAGCGTGCGAGCGCGCTCCAGCAGCTCCACGCCGCTCATGCCGGGCATGCGCTGGTCGGAGATGACGACGCCAATCTCACCGCGCCGCTGCTCGAGCAGGGCCAGCGCTTCATTGGGCGAGGAGCAGCGGAAGATTCGGAAGCGCTGGCCGAAGTTGGCGTCGAACACCCGGAGGTTCAGGGCGTCGTCGTCACAGTAGAGGACAGCGGGAAGATCGTACGGGCTCATGGCAGGGGGCCAAACCGAGGAGGAAAGCGGCCTGGAATAACGACAGGATAACGCGACCTGCCGCCATCGCATCTTCCTCCAGCCAGAAGCTGCTCAAGGAGCGAGCACGCGCGTAACGCACCGCGTCTGAAGACCCGTATACCCCGACCGAGGACGGCGCATGCCGCAGCACGCCCGCTGGCTTGGAGGCGAAGCGAAGGCTCGGCTCAGCTCTCGGAGCGGGACTCGCGCGGCGAGGGCTGCGAGGCGCGAGCCTGCTCCTGAGCATCCCCTTCGAGGGCGAACTCCACGGCTTCGAGCGAGCGGAACTCTCCGCGAGGCAGTGCGCCCAGCAACGTGAGGACCTCCGCTGGAGCCGCGTTCTCCCGAGCGATGCGGCCCAGCTGCTCGGCCGAGAGCGGATACACCGCGCCCTGGAGGGCCTGGCGCAGCAGCGATGCGACTGAGAGCAGCGGCTTCACACGTGCCTCCGGACCACCGTCGCCGTAGGTGGACCGGGCCCGTGACATGTCGTCGTTCATTGAGGGGGAAGTTAAGCAGGCAACGGGCTCATTGCGGGCTTTTTTCATCGTCCGCCGAGCCAGCGAGGGAGCATGCCCCCTCCTGGGAGCCCCATGGCTACCACCCTCGCCACACCTCACCGTATCTCCACGGACACCCCGAGGAGGCGGACCATGGAGAAGAAGGACAAGGGCTACGTGGAGCACATCGAGCACGCGGAGGCGACCCGGCCGGAGCCCTGGCCGGGAATCCAGGGCCGCTCGAAGGAGCATGAGGAGGAGTTGCCCACTGGCACCCCGCGCGAGGGACAGGCCAGCGTCACCGAGGCCCAGCGCAAGCTCGAGCAGGAGATGGAAGAGGAGGAGAAGCCGCGGAGCTGAGCGTCCGCGACAGCGCTGCACCGAGGAGGGCCGCCACGTTCATGCCGTGGCGGCTGGCTCCCATGGCTAGAACAGCAGGCGCATCGGGTGCTCGAGCAGCGCCTTGAGCTCGCGCAGGTACTCCGCGCCGATGGCGCCGTCGATCACTCGGTGATCGCACGAGAGCGTCACCGTGAGGATCTTCCGCACGAGGATCTGCCCGTCACGCACCACCGGCTTGTCCGCCACCGAGCCCACCGCGAGGATGGCCGCCTGCGGCGGGTTGATGACGGCGACGAACTGATCGATCCCGTACATGCCCAGGTTGGACACGGTGAGCGAGCCGCCCGAGTACTCGTCCGGCTTGAGTGCCCGCTTGCGCGCGCGCTCGGCCAGCTCGCGGGACTCGGCCGAGATCGCCGCCAGACCCTTCTGGTCCGCGTCCTTGATGATGGGCGTGATGAGGCCTTCCTCCAGCGCCACCGCGATGCCCACGTCCGCCGTCGCGTACTGGACGATGTGATCGCCCTGCAACGAGACGTTGATCTTTGGGTAGCGCCGCAGCGCGATGGCCGCCGCCTTCACGATGATGTCGTTGACGGAGACCTTGGACTCGAGCGCCTTGGCCTCCTCGCGGATCTTCATCGCCGCGTCCATCTCCACGTCCACCGTCAGGTAGAAGTGGGGCACGCCCGGCTTCACCTCGCTCATGCGCTGGGCGATCACCCGGCGCATGGACGAGATCGGCACGGACTTCGGCTCGGGGCGGACCCCCGGAGCCACCGCGGCACGCGCGGGCGCGCCAGCAGCCTTCGGAGCGGGCTGAGCGCCTTGAGCCAGCGCCGCCTCGATGTCCTTCTTCACGACGCGGCCCAGCGGTCCGGAGCCGTGCAGCGACGCCAGATCCAGGCCGCGCTCCTTCGCCATCCTCTTCGCGAGCGGACTGGCGCGGACCCGGCCACCCGCGGCAGCGGCGGCCTTGGGAGCCTCCGCCCTCGGTGCGGCCGGAGCAGCCGCCGGAGCAGCCTTGGGAGCCTGGGCCTGCGGAGCAGCGGGAGCAGGCGCGGCGGCAGCAGCCTTGCCACCCTTGCCAGCGATGAACGCGATGGGAGCGCCCACCTTGGCCATCTGGTTCTCGCCTACGACGATCTTCGCGAGCGTCCCATCCTCGTAGGACTCGATCTCGAGGTTGGACTTGTCCGTTTCGATCTCGGCGATGATCTCGCCGGAGGAGACCTTGTCCCCCACCTTCTTACGCCAGCTGAGGATCTTCCCCTCCGTCATCGTCGGGGAGAGCGACGGCATGAGGACCGGGATCCCCTCGCCTCCCGCGGCCGGAGCAGCGGCGGCGGGCGCAGGCGCGGGCGCGGCAGGTGCAGCAGGCGCGGAGGGAGCAGGCGCGGAGGGCTTGCCAGCCTCGACCTTCTCGCCCTTGGCGCCGACGTAGGCGATGGGCGCGCCCACCAGGGCCATCTGGCCCTCGGGCACGACGATCTGCAGCAGCACGCCGTCGTCGTAGGCCTCAATCTCGAGGTTGGACTTGTCCGTCTCCACCTCGGCGATGGCCTCACCGGAGGAGACCTTGTCCCCCGCCTTCTTGAGCCACTTGACGATCTTCCCCTCCTTCATCGTCGGGGAGAGCGACGGCATCTGGATCGGCTTGGCCATACGTCTCAGGCTCCCTCTCGGTAGAGGACCTTCTTGACGGCGTCGATGATCTTCGGCGCGTCCGGCTGGGTCTCGTTCTCCAGGTTCGCCGCGTAGGACATGTTCACGTCGAGCCCGGTGACACGCAGCACCGGCGCGTCCAGATCATCGAAGGCCTTGGACTGGATGATGTCCACCACGGAGGCGCCCACGCCCGCCAGCGCCCAGCCCTCCTCCACGATGACCACTCGGTTCGTCTTGCGCACCGTGGCCAGGATGGCCTCCTCATCGAGCGGCCGCAGCGTGCGCAGGTCCAGGATCTCCACGGAGATGCCCTCCTGCTCGAGCTGCTTCGCGGCCTGCTCGCAGAAGTAGTACATGCGGCTCCAGGTGATGATGGAGACGTCCTTGCCCTCGCGCTTCACGTCCGCCTTGCCGAGCGGGACGACGTGCTCGCCCTCGGGCACCTCGCCCTTGAGCGCGTAGAGCCGCTCGCCCTCGAACATGATGACGGGGTTGTCGTCGCGGATGGCCGCCTTGAGCATGCCCTTGGCGTCCGCGGGCGTGGCCGGAGCAATCACCTTCAGGCCCGGGAAGTGGGCGTAGTTGGCCTCGAGCGCCTGGCTGTGCTGGCTGGAGAGCCGGCCGCCGGCGCCACCCGGGCCGCGGAAGACGATGGGGCAGCGCAGCTGGCCGCCGGACATGTGCCGCAGCTTGGCCGCGTTGTTGACGATCTGGTCCATCGCCAGGATGGCGAAGTTCCACGTCATCATCTCCACCACCGGGCGCAGGCCCACCATCGCAGCGCCCACACCAAGGCCGGTGAAGCCCAGCTCGGAGATGGGCGCGTCGATGATGCGCGCGCTCCCGAACTTGTCGAGCAGCCCCTGGGACACCTTGAACGCGCCGTTGTAGCGGCCCACCTCCTCACCAATGAGGAAGACGTTGGCGTCGCGCTCCATTTCCTCGGCGAGCGCCTGGTTCAGCGCCTCGCGGTACATCAACTCGGCCATTGTTGGCTCCGGCTCGTCAGCTCGTATTCAGTAAAGGGTTGGAGGGAGGCTCGCTGCTAACGCGCCAGCCCCGCCTTCTTGTCCTCGCGCTCGGCCTGCTGGCGCGGCTCCAGATCCCACGTCACCTTCAGCTCCTGGCCGGAGGGATAGGAGGGCCACTTCACCTTCATGCCCAGCACGCGCTCGCGGGGGCGCACATCCTCCTCGCCCGGCTCGACAATCGTGTCGCGCCACAGCTCGTCGAGGCTGGGCTCGGGCGACTCGTCGGCGAACTTCACCGCCGCGTCCACCTGGGCCTTCACTTCCTCCTCGATGGCGTCGAACTCCGCCTCCACGCCCAGCTTCTTCTTGAGCGCGTACTCCTTGAGCTTGGGGATGGGGTCGTTCTTGCGCTCCTCCTCCACCTCCTGCTTGGGGCGGTAGGTGGCGGGGTCCACCACGGAGTGGCCACGGAAGCGGTACGTGTGGGCCTCCAGGAGCACCGGGCCCTTGCCCGCGCGGCAGTACTCGGCGGCGTCCTTCACCGCCTCGTACATCTTCAGGCAGTCCATGCCGTCCACGGCCTCGCCGCGCATGTTGTAGGCCGCCGCGCGCTTGTGGATCTCCGGCTCGGCGGACACGCGGCCGATGGCCGTGCCCATGCCGTAGCGGTTGTTCTCGCAGATGTAGATGACCGGCAGCTTCCACTTGACCGCCATGTTGAACGTCTCGTGGAACGAGCCCTGGTTGGCCGCCGCGTCGCCGAAGTAGCACAGCGTGACGCGATCCTCGTTGCGGTAGCGGCTGGCGAAGGCCATGCCCGCCGCCAGCGGGATCTGCCCGCCGACGATGCCGTAGCCGCCGTAGAAGTGGTGCTCGATGTCGAAGATGTGCATCGAGCCGCCCTTGCCCTTGCTGTAGCCGGTGCCGCGGCCGAACAGCTCCGCCATCACCATGCCCGCATCCGAGCCGCGCGCCAGAGGCTGGCCGTGATCTCGGTACGCCGAGAGCATGTAGTCATCCGGCCGGAGCGCCTCGTTGGGCCCCACCGCGACGGCTTCCTGCCCGATGTAGAGGTGGCAGAACCCGGCGATCTTGCCCTGCTTGTACGATTGATCCGCGCGCTCCTCGAAGCGACGGATGAGGTACATCTTCCGGTACATCGTCAACAGCAGTTCCTTCGAGTACTGGCTGGCCACCGCGAGCTGCCTCCTGAGAGGTCGCCCCACCCTGTCCCGGAGGGGCGTCAAACGCCGAGCGCCTCATAGCGCGCGGCTGTGGGACTTCAAAGCCAAAGTGTCCCTAGGCGCACTGCGTCAGAGCACTCCCGTGAAGTGCGGAATGGAGATGACCGCCTCCAGCAACTCCACGGGCCGGCCCGAGTGGTCGGTCGCCAGGTGGACGACGGCCGCCTCGGGGAACTGGCGCTGGTAGTCGTTGACGTGCGTGGGCTCGTTGTCGAAAGCGGCAATCACCCGGCCGAGCGTCCCGAGCCTGGCATGGGCCGCGCGCTTGAAGGCGTCATCGCTCTCGCGCAGCGTGGGCTTCATGAGGAGCTGGGTGGAGCCCTCGCCCGGCAGCGCCAGCCCGTTGCGGCGCATGGCCTCTACCGTCCCAGCGCGCATCTCCTCGGGGCGGCCCGTCACGTAGACGAGCTGGGCGCCGGTGCCCGCCACGGCGTGGGTGAAGGCGGCCGCACCGTCGATGGCGACGTCCTCGGTGCAGTACTCGCTGGTGAAGAAGCGCTGCAGCCAGAAGGCGCGGGCGTCGGGGTAGACGGCCTCGATCTGCTCGGAGGACAGGCCGCAGTTGCGCATGGCCGCCTTCATGTCCCAGCCGCTGCTCCAGTGCGAGGCCACGCACACCCCGAGCGGTGTCAGCCCGCGCGCCGCGCCGAACTCCCGCAGGATGCGCGCCTGGCGCGGCCGGTTGTCGAAGAGCGTGGAGTCGAGATCGAACGCCAGCACAGCCTCCGCACCGAGCGAACGGGCGCGCGCCAGAATGCCGCGCAGCGTGTCCTGCCAGCCTTCACGGATGCGGCTCTTGAAGTCGTCGTAGGCCATGCAGCCGCGAAGATATACGCGGCTGACGCCCAAGCCGTACGGCGGAGCCCGCTGGCTTGGGCAAGAACGGGATGGCTCCGATGTGGCACCCAAGCACACACAGCCTGATTGAAATTTTAATGCGTAGCGACGCAACTACCTGGGCCAAGTCCCGAAAATCCTGACGTCGATTCACTTTCGGGAAATTCGCCATGACCAAGATCAACTCCGCCGCGGGCAGCACGCTCCCCACCCTGACGGCGTCCCCGTCGCTCACGAAGCCCACCCTGCCCAAGCCCGAGCCGCTGCCCCTACCGAAGCCTGGCCCCGGCCTCCTGGACAAGTTCCTCACCCCGTCGCGCTCCGAGAAGCTCGCGAAGACCCAGGCCGGCCAGCTCAACTCCATCGAGAAGGGCGTCAAGAGCGGCGCCCTCACCGAGCAGGAGGCCTCGAAGCTCCTCACCGAGCAGGCCAACGTCGCCGAGGCCACCAGCCGCGCCGCCGCTGACGGGGTGATCACCGCCAAGGAGGCGGCCAGCATCCAGCTGCAGCAGGCCAAGGCCGGGCTCGACGTGTTCCTGGCCAGCCACAACAGCGCGCACAGCGCTCCGAAGGATCCGGCCGTCGCCCAGAAGCAGGCCTCGCAGCTCGACCGCATCGCCCAGGGCGTTAGCAGCGGCTCGCTCACCGGCGCCGAGGCGAGCACGCTGCTGAAGGATCAGGCCGACATCGCCCAGACCGTGTCCGACGTCCAGTCTGATGGCGAGGTGGACTTCATCGAGCAGCAGCTGGTGGGCATCCGCCAGGACGCGGCCTCCGCCGAGATCGCCCAGGACAAGCGCAACAGCGACAAGGCGCCGCACGCCTCGCGTCTCAACTTCCCTGTCGTGTTCTAACGAAGCAGACGATCCGCGGTAGCCAAGAAGGCCATCCTCGCCACGGCGTGGGGATGGCCTTCGCCGTGTCAGGGCTTGATGCGGGTGCGCCAGCCGGACTCGGTCCCGCGCTCTGCCGCCAGGATCCGCTGTACGTCTTCGCGGGCGGCGGCCTCGGCCTCGGCGCGCGGCATTGCGCCCAGAAACTCCCGGATGGCGGCACGCTCCTCGAAGAGCGCGTCCTCGGCCTCGGACGTGGCGGGCAGATCCATCGGGGGACGTGGCTTCATGCGACCCATGCAGCCACAGGTCTAGCCCGACTGTCTGACAGCGGTGAAACCCCGCTCGGAGCGAGGACCCCGAGCGGCGGGCAGCTTCCGTGTGCGTGGACCTGAAGCGTCCTTCCGTGAATTCCAATCCCGCGGGTAGGCCGCGAGTGGCTCAGCGGCGGAAGCGGGTGCTGGCCTCGGCCTCGTACGCCGCGACGTCGCGGTAGTAGCGCTCGACCTCGGCCTTCGTGGCCGGGTTGGTGTAGGCCTCGGGCCGCGGGTGCTCGATGACGTCGACGATGACCTTCGTGGCGTCCTCCACGCTCTGCGCTCCGGGCAGCACACGCGAGTCAGGCCCGCCGCCCAGCGCATTGGTGCCGAACTCCGTGGCCACTATCCCGGGCATCACCACGCTCACCATGATCCCTGGATGCGACTGCAGCAACTCGATGCGCAGACACGCGCTGAGGGCGTTGAGCGCGTGCTTGGCCGCGCTGTACGCCGAGCGGAAGGACGCCATGGGCACCCGCCCCAGCCCGCTGGAGATGTTCACGATCTGCCCGGCGTTGCGAGACTTGAAGAGCGGCAGCACGGCCTGCATGCCGTAGAGCGCGCTCTTCACGTTGTCGCGGATCATCATGTCGAGATCCTCGTCCGTGAGCTCCGACACCGTGCGGGTGATGCCTCGCCCGGCGTTGTTCACCCAGACGTCGATCCGGCCGAAGCGGCTGAGCGCCGCGTCGCGCAGCTTCTCCACGTCACCGCGCTGGGTGGCATCGGCGACGACCGCGATCGCCTCTTTCCCCGAGCGGGCCGCGACCGCCTCCAGCTCCGGCTGCCGGCGCGCCGCCAGCACCAGCTTCGCGCCCTTCTCCCCAAGCTGGCGCGCCAGCTCCGCGCCGATCCCCGCGCTTGCCCCTGTAATGACGACGACCTTATCCATGAACACTCCTCCAAGAGCCCGCCGCGACTCGCGAGCGGACGCAAGCCCTACCAAGACGGGCGCGAGAATGCGAGGCGCCCGCGCGGACTGCTCGACACCGTGGGGACGCCGGTCAGAGGGGCTCGAGGGTGAAGCGCTGCACCACCTCGGGGGGAATCCGCACGGGCCGCCCGGTGGTCGTGGAGATATAGGCCCACTGGGTCTGCGCCTGAACCAGCACGTGCCCGTCCGAGAGCCTCCGGATGAAGTTCTGCCGGGTGGCCGTCACCTGGCTCACCGCCACCACTCGCGTCTCCACCTCCACCTCGTCTCCGAGCAGCGCCGGGCGCAGGTAATCCACCTCGTGACGGCGCACCACGAAGACGGCGCCTCGCTGGCGGTACTCCTCCAGGCTGAGCCCCACCGAGACGGAGTGCGCCACGGCCGCATCCTGAATCCACCGGATGTAGACAACGTTGCTCACGTGCAGGAGTTCATCCAGATCCTGCGGAGTGACACGCACGCGGATGGCAAATGGCATGGCGACACCTCCCCCCGGGAGAATAGGAGCACTCCCAAGGCCCTGAGGGAAGGCGTCTCTGTCACAAGCGTCGCACCCTGGACGGCCCCGGCGAGTGCCTCCCCCCCGGGGCCCGTCACCTGCACGTGCGCGCTGTGGCATCATGGAGCCCAGCCCACGATGGCTCTCAAGGACGTTCGGCCGTGGTCCGATCGAGGAGTGTCCGACCGATGGAGTGGATCAACGAACCGCCCTGCCACGCGATGACCCTCAAGCTGTCGGATCCAACCACTGGGAAGCTGGAGCTGATCGGCCCCGCGCCCTCCGCACGGGTGGGGGGTGGCCTCGTGGCGGCGATGGGCGCGACGTTCGGCTCCGTGGCGCTGCCGTTCCTCCGGTTGCCGTTCCCCGCCCCGTTCAAGCTGATCCCGCTGACGCTCGGGCTGGTCGGCGGTGGAATGGGCGCGGCCGGGTTGGCCTTTGCCACCGCGAACGCCTCCGTGCTCTTCGAGCGGGGCAAGGGCGTCCGGTTCCGCTGGAAGCTGGCGACGAGGCCCCAGAAGGAGCTCTTCATCCCGGTGAAGGACATCGCGGGGATCGACATCTCTCGCGGCGAGCACGCCGTGAAGGACTCGTCCGGGTTCACGAGCACCCGCTACCACTACGGCCTGCACGTGGTGACGACGGAGGGAAAGGCCGTGCAGTTCGAGTCGTTCTCGCTCCAGACCCAGGCCCGGCTTCGGAAGGAGCAGATCGAAGCAGTGCTGCGCCCGGTGGAGGTTGAGCGCAAGCGCGGGAACAAGCCCGCGCGCAAGAAGACCGCGGCCAAGTCCACCGGGGCGAGCAAGAAGACCACGGCCCGGAAGTCCCCTCCGGCTCGCAAGGCAGCTACGGCCCGCAAGACGACCAGAGCCGAGCACACCCGCTGACCCGAGGCCGCGTGGCTGGCCCCGCCCAAGCGCCCTTCACCGGCGCTGGGCGCTCACGGGGAAGTGCTCGTTCAGCCACTGGGAGACGGCTTCGCCCCGGGGCTTGTTGCCGATGGAGCGGTAGTGCTCCAGCGCCTCATTGGCCAGGCTCCGGGCGCGCTCCGGCTCCTGGCCCATGGCCTTCAGGGCCCGTGCCAGGGTGAACTGGAGCTCCGCTCGCTCGGGAGGCTTCACCTCATCCAGGGCGCGCTGGAGCGGCGGCAGGGCCTCCGCGGGCCGGCCTCGCTCCAGCGCCACCTCGCCCAGCCCCAGCAGCGCCTCGGCCACCTGCGGGTGCTTGGGCCCCAGCGCCTTCTCCGAGATGAGCAAGGCGCGCTGCAAGTCGCGCTCGGCCTCGTCCAGCCGCCCCACACGCACCAGCGCACGGCCCAGGCCGATGAGCACGTTGCCCACCTCCGGGTGATCCGGCCCCATGGCCTTCTGCGAGGTCTGCAAGGAGCGCTCGTAGCTGGCGCGCGCCTCCTCGAAGCGTCCGAGCTCCGTGAGCACCACGCCCACGTTGTTCTGCATGGCGGCGACGAACGGGTGGTCCGAGCCCAGCACCTTCTCCATCAGCAGCTGGGCCCGCTGGAACCGGTCGAGCGCATCCTCGAGCCGCCCGACCTTGTAGAGCACGCCGCCGAGGATGTGGAGCGACTCGGCTCGCGCCAGCTCGTCCCCGGCGCGCTCGACGGCCGTCTCCAGGAGCACCGACTCCGTGTCCAGCACGTCGAGCGGCTTCGACATGCGGACCTCCGCGTTCCAGATGACCATGTTCCACAGCCGGGCCAGCAGCACGTCATCCTTGGCCCGAGCGGCCTGCACCAGCGCCTGCCGCAGCAGCGTGTCCGCGGCATCGAAGTGGCCCACCGCGCCCTGCAACCGGCCCAGGTGGTAGAGCGCCTGCGCACGCAGCGGCGCGTGGTCCAGCGCCTCCACCTCGGGGAGCACCTGCTCGCCCAGCGTCAAGCCCTCCTGGTACTTGCCCGCCATCCACATCGACTCCAAGCGGTCCACCTTCGCCTGAAGGGCCTCGGCCCGAGCGCGCGCCGCCGGCTCTCGGGGCAGGGGCACGGCGGTGGTGAGCGCCTGCGCGTTCACGCAGTCCTCCAGCGGCGGCAGCAGCCGCACGGCCTGGATCGCCTGGGACAGCATCTCCGGCTGCGAGTCCGTGGACAGCAGCTTCACCACGGCGCCGAGCTGGGCCCGGCGGCGCTCCAGGCAGGACACCTGCAACGTGCCCAGATCGCGCTGCCCCTCATCGCTTCCGCGGCTGGCCTCGCATACCTCGGTGCGCAGCCGGCTCCACTCGCCGGCATAGACATCCAGCGACGCCTGCACGCGCTGGGCGGTGCTCTCGGCATACGAGAGGCCCGTGCCCAGCAGGGCCCGCCGCAGCTCCTCCCGCGACGGCCCGTCCCACACGCCGACCAACCGCCGCTCCATGTTCCGGCAGTCCCCGCCCCGCTCCTGCGTGCCCCAGGTGAACGCCAGCACCACCAGCGCGCCCATGGCCACCACCAGGCCCGCCAGCCGCAGCCGCGCCCGGCGCTTCTGATCCGGATCATCCTCCAGCGCGGTGATCAGCTCCTGCACGGAGGCAGGCCGCTGGGTCGGCTCGACCCGCAGGCCCTTGAGCACGACCGTCGCCACCCACGCGGGCACGGGCGACGACTCAGGCGGAGGGTTCACATGCCCCAGGCGCTGCGCCTCCCAGCGCTCGTTGATGCCCTCGCCCGGGAACGCAGGCTGCTTGTAGAGGGCCTCGTAGAGCGCCACGCAGAAGGAGAACAAGTCGCTGCGCGCGTCCACGGGCTGCCCCGAGAGCACCTCGGGAGCCATGTACGAAGGCGTGCCCACCAGCATGCCGTGATCCGTGTCGTGGCCGCTGGGCTTCGGAAGCTCCGCGCCGGGTGGCAAGGGGCGGGGGGCGCCCTCTCGCGCCAGGCCGAAGTCCGTCACCCGGGGCCGCCCATCCTTGCCCACCAGCACGTTCTCGGGCTTGAAGTCGCGGTGCACCAGCCCGGCCGCGTGCGCCGCCGCCAGCCCGCGCGCCGCCGCCACGAACATCCCCAGCACCTCGCGCCACGAGCGCCCCGCATGGCACCACTGGCGCAGCGTCTGCCCCTCCACCAGCTCCATGGCGATGAAGACGGTGCTCTCCTCCAGCGTGCCCGCGTCGTAGACGGCCACCACGTTGGGGTGGCTCAGGCGCGCCATGGCCTGGGCCTCGCGCAGCATGCGCACCTGGAGCGAGGCGCCCTGCTCATCCTCCTGCAGGCGCATCAGCTTCAGGGCCACCCGGCGATCCAGCCGCGTGTCATACGCGGCCCGCACCGTGCCCATGCCGCCCCGGCCCAGCTCGTCCAGGACGACGTAGCGGCTGGCCAGCGAGCGCCACTCCGGCGTCATCGCGAAGGCCGGCACGCTCCGAGGCGTCGCCAGGCTGATCTCCGGCGAAAGGCCATCCTCCCCTCGTTTGGCGACGAGGGTGTCATCGAGCGGATCCTTGCCTTGCCCCTCGTGGGGGCCACGCTGGTCACCGCTCACGTCCGCTTATCCTTGGCGCATGAATCGGCCCTGATAGCGCAGCCCGCTGGACATACCCGCAGCCTGTCAGGGGCAGTGGCCGCAGTCCACGCCGCAGTTGTCGGACGTCCTCGCCTGCCCCCTCCCCTTGCCGCACTGCTCGGTCACCTGGCACACCCCATCGCCGCAGACGTTGATGTCGGACGCCTGGATGCGCGTGGTCACCGGCCGGTAGGTCTTCCCTCCCATCTTGCACTGCATGTAGTAGAGGCCCGACGGATCCAGCGTGCAGAGCGAGCTGCTGCAGAAGCCGATGCGGTAGATGGGCTCGCAGTCGGGGTTGGTGCCGATCACGGTCCTCGACAGCCCGCAGCCGCGCACGGTGCTCTCGTCGGGATCCAGCCAGTTGCGATCGTTTCCGGCGTACAGCCCCTCGTTGCGGAAGAGGTTGCCGAAGAAGCACGCCTCCCGCACGTTGTAGGTGGCCAGCTCCTGCGAGGTGTAGCCAATCACCGCGTTCGTGGCGTTACGGCCCAGCAGGGAGAAGTTCACGTGCAGGCCGTAGGGGTTGGCATGCGCCGCCAGGCAGGCGGACACGAGCTGCTCCTCCACCTCGGTGGCCGCATGTCCCAGGGCCCACTGGGGCGTCAGCCCGAGCTGGCCGTTCCACGTGTACGTCACCCCCGTGGCCGCGTTGGTATAGGTGCGGACCTGTCCGGCCGGCACGGCGCAGGCGATGACGTACTTCATCAGCTCGGCGCGCACTTCCGGATCCTCGTTCAACCAGTTGGCGAAGGCGCCGTTGGTGGCCAGTCCGTTGGTGGCCAGCCCGTTGGTGGCCAGCCCGTTGGTGGCCAGCCCGTTGGTGGCCAGCCCGTTGGTGGCCAGCCCGTTGGGGTCCTCGAGCGCCTGGATGCGCTGGCTCGGAGCCGCCTCGGGCTCCTCCTCCGGAACCGTGGCGGCACCGCACCCCAGTCCGACGCTGAGCAGCACGGCGAGCCCCAACCCGCTGGCGGCTGAAGTCATTCTTTTCCCCACAAAAACAGCCACGCTTGACAGGACTGAGCTCACTGGGCAACCCCCTTGCAGTGGTATTTTCCAGCGTAGCCGAACTCGAAAAAAACAACACTAGGTTTTCCCGAAAAGAGAACGATCCCGATTTCTTCGGGAGTACCTTGTAGGCGTGGACTTCTGGAATCCACACACCCACGCAGAGGCCCCAGCCTGGGCGCTCGGGGGTGTCCCGCCGTGAAGCCCGCGAACAGGCGGGTGGAGCCCCAGCCGCGCGAGCTCAGGCCGCGTCGCGGTAGGGCTCGGGGCGCCGAGGCTGGCTGGGCTGCTCGGGGATGAGGCGCAGCATCCGCTTGATGCCGTTGCGGTCCAGCACCAGCCGCACCAGCTGCACGGACACCTTCTCCTGATCCGCCTCGTCCGTGGTGAAGCGGAACGCCAGATCGACCTGGTAGCTCTTGGCGGCCTTCACCCGGCCCACCGAGAAGTCCTCCAGGTCCACGTACTCCAGCGCCAGCTCCGGATCATCCATGTCGCGCAAGAAGCGCTCCACGTTGAAGCGGATGATGTCCGTGACCCCCGTCAGCCCCCGCTGGGTGCGCGGGAGCAGCTCCGCGTCCAGAACAATCTCCTTCTGGTAGCGGATGACCGACTCGGCCAGCTCGCCCTGGGACACGGTGATGAAGTCATCCAGCCGGCGCAGCGAGGCGATCTCCTCCGGCACCTTCACCAGGCGCCCATAGTCCACGCGCTCCTCGAGCGTGCCCAGGGTCTTCTTCGTCACCGGATCGACGATCTCCGCCATGCGATCGAACAGGTGCCGGGAGGCGAAGCTGCTGAAGATGCGGCGCAGGCCTTCCTTGATGCGGTCCTTGGCCATGTAGCCCAGCACGACGATGAGGAAGAAGTTGAGGCTCACCTGGGGGAAGCGCGCCTGGGCCCAGAAGGCCACCGCGGTGGCGAACGCCATGGCCAGGCCCGCGGCGAACGCGAAGAGCACCTCCTCCCAACCCTGGCGCTTGCCCTTCCGGCGCGCCGACAGGAAGAGGATGTTCATGCAGAACTTCTTCAGGAACCCGATCCGGTGCATGTACTCCTCGTTGTCACCGGTGGGGCTCAGCACGCTGCGCAGCTGGTTGTCCTTGCGGTACGTCTCCTCGAGGATGACGGTGTTCATCAGCGCCTTGCGCGGCTCGATGTAGACACCCGAGCGCGGCAGCGAGTCCATGTCCGCCACGGCCTTGCGGAAGTACTGCTCGACCGTGAGGCTCATGTACTCGTCCACCAGGCGGAACGAGGCGCGCGTCTTCTCCTGCAGCCGCAGCCCGGCGGTGGCCTTGGTCCAGGCACGGAAGCGCTCCAGCACCCGCGTCACCGCCTCCTGGGAGCCGAGCACGATGCGCTGCAGAGCCGCGCAATCGGCCTCGCTCAGCGAGGAGGCGGCGGGGGGTTCGCACCGTCCATCCACCACCTTGGCGAAGCGGCGCAGCGCTCCGCGGAAGATGCAGCACAGGAGCTTGGCCTGGTAGACGATCTCCGCCTCGGTGCCGGCCCCGGTGGTCAGCCACGCCTCCAGGTTGGCCAGCGGCGAGGAGGCCGAGGACAGCAGCTCCTCCAGGCTCATCACCGGCGTGGTGAAGCGCACGTAGTTGTGGATGTCCGCGTAGAAGTCGGCCCGAGGGTAGGTCTCCGCGTCGATGTTCAGGCTGTTCGGCACGAACAGGAACATCTCCACCAGGTAGCGCGTCTCGTCGTCGGCACCCGACGGTTGATACTCGAGCTTGATCTCAAACTGCTTCCGGTCGTGGACTTCCAACCGATTCTGAAGCAGCGGGGCGGGTTCCGAAGGCACACCCGCACTCTACGTCACGCCCCTGCTCCGTAGAAGCCAGGGGGGCCCGTGCGTCCGCCGTTGAACGACGCGGTGCGACCCCAAGCCTAGCCCCCGGTTCCAGTCCGAGGCGCGGAGGCGGCGGAGGCGGCCACCGCGGAGGTGGTTGGGGCCACAACCTTCGCCTGGGGCTTGGCGTTCCACACCCGGGTGGTGAGCGCCAGCCCCACCACGGACAGCGGCATCAGGGCCATGGGCCAGTGACTCCAGTTGTTGGGATCCTTGGCCGCGTCCCCCGAGGGAATCAGCCCCCCACCACACCTGCGGCCAACCCGGGCGGTGTGGCTACGGCTGCTCGGCCAGCAGCCGGGTGATGGCGATCTCCAGCTTCGCGTCCGGCACCTCTCCGCGCCGGCACGCCGCCAGCACCTCGGGCAGCGGACGCCACCGCAGGTGCGTCCCCTCCTCCAGCGGCGAGCCATCTCCCTCGGGCTCGCGGGCCTCCTTGCCCGTCACGTCCACCGCCGTCGGGAACACCTTCTCCGATAGAATGCCGGGCGCCACGAAGAAGCCCCCGCCCAGCAGGCGGATCTCCTCGGGCTTCACCTCATAGCCGGCCTCCTCGCGCACCTCCTCCACCGCGCGGCGCCGCACTCCCGCTTCGCCCTTGTCCTCCAGCTCCATCACCCCGGCGACGAGCTCCTCCACGAACAGGTAGCTCACCGGATCCGGCACCACCATCTCCTTGCCCTGCCGGAAGTAAGCCGCGGGCCGCAGGTTCTTGCGCGTGAGCACCTCGAGCCCCGATGCACCGCGCCGGTAGACGAGCACCGCCACCGCATCCAGCCGCGGGCGATCCACCACGTCCACGCGATACACCGGCGATACGGATCCATCCGCACGCCGGTTGCGACAGCGCAGGCGCCGCAACCTGAGAAAGCCTTCATCGCATCGTGCCGTAGACGAGAAATCCTCGATGATCTCGATATCTGTCACGGTCGTCCGCACCGTCCGCATGCCTGCCTCCCTGGCGGGTGTGTTCTCCACTCCTGCGTCGCTTGCCCGTACAGGCCTGATCCCGTACCTTGCGCCGTCTCCTGCTGAGTCCCCTTCACGCAAGCTCCCCGGAACCACCTGATGAGTCGTACCCTGATCGGCCTCCTGTGCGCCCTGGTCTTCGCCTCTTGCATGCCCGTGCTCGATGGCGAGGACTACAACCTTGCTGGCCAGGAGGTCCGCCTCACCCTGCTTCATACCGCGGACATCCACTCGCGGCTCATCCCGTATGACTTCGCTCCGCTGAAGACGGACACGGATCTGGGCATCATCCCCGAGGCGGGCCCGTTCGGCGGCGCCACCCGCATCGCGGCGATCCTCAAGCGCGAGCGCGCCAAGTCGGATCGCATCCTCCACCTGGACTCGGGCGACTGCTTCCAGGGCGCGCCCATCTTCAACGTCAACAACGGCGAGGCCGAGTTCAAGTTCCTCTCGGACGTGCGGCTGGACGCGGCGGTGATCGGCAACCACGAGTTCGACGCGGGCGCGAAGAACTTCGTGCAGAAGGCGCGTGACTTCGCCGCCTTCCCGCTGCTGGCGGCCAACTACTCCTGGGACGTGCCCGCCGACAGCAGCAACAACGGCGGCGCGCAGGTCTCCGCGCCGTACACCATCCGCGTGGTGAAGGGCCTGCGGGTGGGCGTCATCGGCATGGCCAACCTCTCCTCGCTCAACTCGCTGGTGGAGGGCGGCAACTCCCTGCAGGCCACGCCGCTGGAGCAGAACGAGGCGCTGCGCGCCTACGTGGATCTGCTGCGCCCGGTGACGGACCTGATCGTCGTCGTCAGCCACCTGGGGCTCACCGAGGATCAGCAGACGGTGCTCGGCTACGAGGCCTTCTACGAGTACGAGCGCGCCAAGCCCTTCATCGAGCGCGAGCAGAACCCGTGGCAGATCCTCGAGTGGTCCGGCACCGAGGGCGATCCCAAGTCCGTGGTCCGCGTGAAGATCCCCGGTGTGTCCGGCATCGACGTGATCCTCGGCGGCCACCTGCACGTGGTGCTCAACCCGCCGCAGGAGATCACCGACCCGAGCGGCCGCAAGGTGCTGCTGGCCCACTCGGGCGCGTTCGCCAAGTACGTGGGCCGGCTGGATCTGGTGGTGAAGGTGCCCGAGCAGCAGAGCCTGGACGGCGCGGAGCTGGTCAGCCACGACTACCGCGTGTTCCCGCTGGACTCGCTCTGGTGCGATGACGCCATGCGCGCCTACTACACGCAGAACTTCTGGAACCCGGGCCAGTTCGCCCTGCTGCCCCAGGTGCGCCAGGCCATCGAGGCGTGCCGCAACCAGGAGGACCGGCCCACCACGGAGCTGCTCCAGCCGTACATCCTGGGCATGGACGCCAACCTCCGGCTCACCTCCATCTTCTCGTACGCGCCGCAGGACGTGGCCCGCCGCAGCAGCTCCACCGGCGGAGACTCGCCGCTGGGCAACATCACCGCGGACTCCATGCGCAAGCGCCGCCGCGTGGAGGCGGAGATGGCCCTCACCAACTCGCTGGGCATCCGAGACAACCTCTACGCGGGCGTGGTGACGCAGGAGGCCATGTTCAACGTGTTCCCCTTCGAGAACACGATCAACATCATGTACCTGTCCGGCGTGGAGATGCAGGAGATGTTCGACTTCGTCGCCGAGCGCTCCTCCGAGCGCGGCTGCGTCAGCCAGGCGCAGATCTCCGGGGCGCGCTTCACCATGGACTGCGCCCAGGTGCAGATCAACGATCTGCGCATCGCCTGCGATCCGGACAACGGCGGCGCGGACCGCTGCCCCCAGGAGGGCCGCGAGGGCCACGCCCCGTGGCAGTGCCTGGAGGACATCGGCGGCAGCCGCTGCTGGGCCCACCCGGCCATCGACATCCAGATCAACGGCAAGCCGTTGGATCTCAACGGCACCTACCGCATCGCCGTGAACGACTACATCGCCAAGGGTGGCTCGGGCTTCAAGGTGCTCAAGCGCAACACCAGCCGCATCGAGACGGGCATCAGCTTGCGTGACTCGCTCATCGGCTACATGCAGGGCTTCTGCACCTGCGACGACATCAACGCCGGCCGGGAGACCTCCTCCACGGGCGAGCGCTGCGGCACGCTGACCAACGGCCAGTGGGTGGTGCCCGATCAGCTCCGCGGCATCTGCCGCCAGGCGCAGGACTTCAAGGACGCGCTGACGAAGACGGTGGGCACCTGCACCTGCCTCGAGACGCTGGGCCAGTCCGACGCTCCCACGCGCTGCGGCGCCACGGCCGAGCAGATCGCGGCCACCTGCCAGATTCCAGCGGGCCCCTACACGGGCCGGTGCAGCTGCCGTGACGCGCTGGCGGGCACCAACCCCACCTGCGGCACCCTCACGCCGCAGCTGCGCAGCTTCTGCGAGAACCCCACGACCATGGCGATCGCCAACGCGATCGAGGATGGCCGTATCGGCCGGAGGGTGAAGTGATGAAGCGCCTGCTCCTGGTGTCGGCCCTGGCGGCCGCTGGCTGCTACTCCGCGGATGGCAGCCTCTCCACGACCGAGGACAACCCCTCGGGGGTGAGCTCCTTCAAGGTCGAGGTGAAGGGGCTGGTGTCTATCAACGCGGACTCCGGGGCCCGTACCCCTCTCCCCCTGGTGAACTCGTGCCTGGCTCGCTACGGCAACAACCCGAACGCGGTCCCCGCCACGGAGAAGGGCACCGCGAGCTGCCCCTACGCCATCCCCAAGGGCCCGGTGGGCATCGATCTGGCCATCACCGCGCTCAACGGCCGGGGCGAGACGCTCAGCGCCTTCAACGGCCCCGTCTCGTACCGCGTCACTCCGGGTGATCTCAGCGGCCCCTACCCGACGCGGTGGACCACGATGAAGGATGGGCAGGGCACCGGCACCGTCCAGGTGTCCCACGTCTACGGGCAGGTCCGCGTCTGGGTGCAGGACGAGCCGCCCCAGGTCGACTACTCCGACGGATCCGTGGCCGGAGACCCGAGCAAGCTGCCGCCAGCCACCGGCTCGTACACCTACTCCACGGGCCTGAGCACGCCCATCGCCTTCGAGGAGCCCACGCTCGCGCGCGTGCAGGAGCCGGAGACGTACAACGACAACCGCACCTCGCCCTTCGCCAAGCAGTTCCTGATCATCGGGCGGCCGCCCGAGTCCGGAACGCCGCTCGTGCAGAGCTGCCCCCCGGGGTACGATCCCAAGGATCCGACGAAGAAGGATCCCAACGACGGCCAGGACGTGCGCATGGTGGTGACGGGCCTGGATCCGGGCGGCTTCTTCGTCACGGACCTGACGGCCTGCCACGCGCACGAGTACACGGGCACGGGCTCCAACGTCCGCACGCCCGAGCCGGATGGCTTCCTGCCCGGCACGTACGGCTCGATGTACGTCTACAACTACTCGTTCCCCGAGGGCCTCTACCCGGGCGATCTGATCTGGTCGCTCTCGGGCTCGGTGCAGGACTTCGCGGCCACCACGCAGCTCACCTTCCCGGCGTGGACCATCCGCGAGAGCGTGCGCCTGGGCCCCCCGTCCACCTGGGACAAGTACCTGAAGCTGGTGCCCATCCCCGAGTTGAACCTGCGTCACTGCGGCCTGGACAACGCCGTGTCGCCCTACGTCACCGACGCGCTGTGCGGCTACAGCTACGGCGACTACAAGATGGAGAGCCTGGAGTCCGCGCTGGTGAAGCTGCGCCACGTGCGCTTCCCCCAGATCTTCAAGAACTGCGACGCCAACGGCAATGGCACCGTGCCCTTCTTCTGCCCCGGCGCCAGCGGCGGCGCGTGGACCTCGTGCGCGCCGGATCTCCCCGGCGATCCGGACGTGCCCGAGCGCCAGTGCAACATCGACTGCACGGTGGGGCTCGGCGAGTTCGCGGGCAAGGTCTGCGCGGAGCGCAACACGTACACCACCTTTGGCCAGTTCGTGGTGGAGATGTCGGGCCCCGGCCCGCGCGAGGCGGGGCTGGATGACTCGCTCACCAAGCGCACGCAGCTCGTCTCCGTCTCCACCACCTCCCGCGCGACGGCCTCGGCGCTCACCACGGGCGTCAACGGTCCGGGCCAGGTGCGCGTGTGGTGCGACACGCCGGTGCGGGTGAAGTTCGGCGCCGCGGGCGTGCAGGCCACCTCGGCGGACTTCCCGCTGGCGGCCAACGCGCGCATGGATCACACGCTGGCGAGCGGCGAGCTGTACGTGGCCTTCCTCGCCGACGGTGACATCATCAACAAGGGCCAGTGCTCCGTGGCGATCAACAGCCGCACCCGCATCAACATCGTCACGCGGGACGCGGTGCCGGACCTGCAGGTGGACTGCAACGAGGCGGACACGGACGCCGAGCGCGCCCGCCAGTGCCGGCTGCTGCGCGCGGCCACCTACAACGTCACGGGCCACGTGCGGCAGGTGAGCGCCGCCCGGCCGCGGTGGATGGTGCTGCCGCGCGACGTGGATGACATCTGCTGCTTCCCGGGCTCGGAGGGCGAGTGTCCCAAGCCCATCAAGCCGTGCCCGGCTGAAACGCCGTAGACAGAGAAGTACGCCCCGGCAACGGGGTCTTGGGAGGCGCGGTCCCCCCCGCGTCCTTGGAGGGTAGTTTGAAAACGCTGAGCACCCTGGCCCTGACTGGGCTGTTGTTCCTTGCCGCGCCCGCCTGGGCCGGTGACTTCGTCGACACCCGCCTGTCCTTCGTGTTCGCGGACGACAACGTCTTCGCGAAGGCGGGAGAGACGACACCCAACAGCCCCAGCGCGCGCTTCGGCGCGGGCAACCAGAACACCCAGTTCTACGACAACTTCAACACCAAGTTCTCCGGCTTCGAGACGCTGTCCAACATCGTCTTGTACAAGCGCATGCCGGCCTTCTTCGAGGGGCTCACCACCGAGGCGGCGCTGACGATCCTCGTGCTGGAGCAGCCCTCGGGCGGCGTCACGCTGACGGACAACTCCAGCTACATCCGGCTCAACTACACCCCGCCGGGCTGGGGCGAGAAAGAGGGCCTCTCGCTCACCGGCTTCCCGGTGTCGGCCGATCGCTTCCGGCTGGGCTACGCGTACCGCATCTCCTGGGGCGGCAGCAGCATCTTCACCAACCGCGCCTCCGCGGCGGGCGTGCCGGGCGTGAAGCTGCAGCTCACCCGGGACAAGTGGTACGCGTTCGTGGGCGGCAAGACGGCGCTGGTGCTCAATGATCTGATCCTCGAGCAGGAGACGCTGTACGGCGCCATGGCAGGCGCGGGCGTGGATGTGCTGGAGACGCTGCGGATCGAGGCGGACGGCGGCTACTTCCAGAAGGGCATTGTCCCGGGCCTGGCCAACCAGGGCATCCGCGCGCCGGTGAACTCGGCGGGTGTGTCCGCGCAGGCCGTGTACCACGTGGGCGTCCCCGTGGGCACGAGCGTGGACTTCCGGCTCTACCGGAACGATCCGGACGTGTACCAGCGCTTCTTCGCGCCCGAGGCGTACCCGGGCGGGCTCTCCTACTCCGTGTCGCTCGAGGGCAGCTTCCTGACCCAGACGCTGGAGGACCCAGACGTGTTCGCCCAGACGGTGCCGCAGAACGCCCGGGCGGCGGCGCTGCAGGCGCGGGCCAAGTGGAACTTCCTGCGCATGCACCTGCTGGGGCTGTACCGGGATCTGTCCTTCATCCAGTTCGACGTGCCGGGCCTGCCGCCGTTCCGCGACTTCCCGAATGGCACCAAGGTGAAGCCGGAGATGTTCATCGCGGTGGGCGCGGACTACTACCTGCCGAAGCTGCACCTCACGCCGGGCATCATCTTCGGCGTGCAGCAGCCCGCCTCGTACCGCAGCCCCCAGTTCCTGGGCGGCGGCAACAACCCGCCCCCGAGCCTGACGGGCACGCGCACGGTGGTGGTGCGCGACGTGAACCAGCTCAGCATCCTTCCGGAGACGTGCGGCTCGGGCACCTCGGCGTGCGAGCCCGAGCCCATCCTCTCGGCGAAGACGACCTTCCGGTGGGATCTCTCGGAGACCGTGGCCGCGGTGGGCGAGCTCTATTACACGTTCGACAACAACCGGACCACGTTCCGGGACGACGTGACGGGCGTGGCCCAGCCGCGCTTCGAGAAGCCCCACGCGCTGGGCTTCAACACGCTGCTCCAGGCGCGCTTCTGAGCCGCCGCAGCTGCGAAGCTCGAGGCTCGCTCAGGGGCGAGGCTCGGGCTTTCGCGGCAGCCGCACGGTGAAGGTGGTGCCGTGCTCCGCGGTGGATTCGAAGGTGACGGTGCCTCCGTGGGCCGTCACGATCTCCCGGACGATGTAGAGCCCCAGCCCCAGGCCCTGCTTCGCCTGCGCCCCACCCCGGAAGGGGCGGAAGAGGTGGGCGCGCACGGCGTCGGGGATGGGCGCTCCCTCGTTGTGAACCTCGAGCACCACGCTGTCCTCCGCGGCATGGCAGCGCATCCTCACGGGCGCGTCGGGTGAGCCGTGGCGCAGCGCATTGGTGAGCAGGTTCCCCATCACCTGCATCACCCGCCCCGGATCCCACTCGCCACAGGTGTCCCCGGTGACGGTGAGCAGCACCTGGGCCTGGGGAGAGGCCCCGCGCACCTCGTCGCAGACCTGTTCCGCGAGCGCGTTCAGGCACACGGACTCGCGCTGGAGTGGCAGGGGCTGGCCAAACTGCACCCGGGTGTAGTCCAGCAGCGTGGCCACGAGCTTCTCGATGCGATCCGCGCTGCTGGCGATGCGCTGCAGGGGCCGCAGATGCGCTGGCGGCAGGCCCTCCTGCTTGAGCAACGTGAGGGCGCTCAAGCTGATGGCCGACACGGGATTGCGGATGTCGTGCCCCACGATGCCCAGCAGCCGCTGCTGGAACTCCTGCGCGCGCTTGCGCTCCGTCACCTCGATGGACAACCCCATGACGCCCTCTACCCCGCCCGCCGCGTCACGGTGGGGGACGTAGTGGACCTCGAACCAGCGGCTCCCCACCTCCTCCTCGGCGACGAACTCCTCTCCCGCCAGCGCCCTGCGCACGTTGGCGGTGACCCAGGGCAAGTCCTGGTACAGCTCGAAGAGGGACTGCCCCACGGTTCCACCCGGCCTCAGGCCAAACTCCTCCACCCCCTTGCCCTCCGCGAGCGTGACGACGCCCCGAGTGTCGAAGGCCCAGAGGACGATGGGCATGGAGCCCAGCACCATGCGCAGCCGCTTCTGGGCTTCTCGCAGCGCTTCCTGCGCCTGGATGCGCTCGGTGATGTCCGTGGAGATGCCGCCCACGGCGTTGGGGCGCCCCTCGGCGTCGTGGAGCGGAAACTTCAGGGAGATATAGGTGTGAGGCCCGTCTGCCTGGGGGATCACCTCTTCCAGTTCCAGGGGTGCGTTCGCGGCCAGCACGCGCTTGTCATTGCCCCGGGTGGCGTCCGCCGCCTCCTTCGGCAAGCGCTCGTAATCGGTCTTGCCCAGGATCTCCGACTTGGGGAGGCCGAAGATCTGCTCCAGCCGCCGGTTGGCCACCAGGCAGCGGCCCTCCAGGTCCGTCACGTAGATGGCGGCCGGCGCGTTGTCGATGATGGCCTGGAGCCGCTCCTCCCCCGCTCGCTGGAGGCCCTGGCTGTAGGCCACGTAGTGAGTCACCGAGTCGGCGGTGGCGGCGGACACGCAGTCCGAGAGGATGCGCAGCTCCCGGACCGTAGGCGACACGCCCTTCTCCTCGAGCAGCTCGAAGATGCAATCGCGGAGCAGGCCGTACTCGCGCGTGAGGGCATCCAGATTGAAGCCCACCCGCAGGCGCTGGCGCCCATGGCGTTCCGCCGTGGCGTTGCGGGCGAAGACCTGCGAGGGAGGCCACACGTTCTCCCGAATGGCCTCGATGACCGCGGCCAGGAAGTCTGGCAGGTGATCCTCCAGCTCGCGCTCGGACAGGCCCGCGGGAGCCAGCACGGCCTCCACGCGAGCCTTGAACCACTCCACCAGCATGTCGCGGTGGGCCGTCAGGAAGTCAGCCAGGGATGTCGCGGGGCTCATGAGCAGGGGCCGGGAGCATGAGGCGATGGAGCGCGCTGGCGAGCCGATACCACGGCTACAGCGCCCGCATCCGATTGTTCTTCGGGTTGTGCTCTACCTCCGCCAGCTTCAAGATCTCCATGACGGGCGGCACGTAGTTGCCGAAGCGGCCACGAAGCCCCTTCTTCAACCCATACCAACCGCCGACGGGATTCTTAGGGGAGCGAGCCCACGCCTCGACGGTTCCTTCCGCGGCGGGCTTCTGCTCGTCCGCGCTCCCCAGCGGCATCCAGTCGCCGTGCTTCTTGAGCATCCCCTGGAGATCGGTCAGGCAGCGCAGGTGGTAGCGCAGCTCCGTCTTGCCGACCACGACGACCAGCGCGGGCGGTTCCAGGGTCTCATCGCGGTACGCCTGGAAGTCCGACTGCCCGCTCGGGGTCTTGAGCTCCCACGGTTGCGCCTTCGTCCCCGCGGCCCTGCCTCCCGCTGCTTGCGCCTTGGCCCCTGGGGCCTTGGCCTTTGGCGCTGCTGCCTTGGTCTTGGTCGCTGCCTTGGCCTTGCTCGGCATTCCGCGGGCTCCTCACGAGAGTGGATGGGTTCGGTGAGGATAGGCCAACCTGGCAAGACGGACATCTACGAGGTCACACGGACGTCATCCGCATTACTTCCTCGAAGGTGGTGAGCCCCTGCGCCAGCTTGCGCACTCCGGCCTCACGCAGCGTGCGCATCCCGGCTCGCCGGGCGGCCTCCACCAGCGCGTGGTGCGAGGCCCCGCCGGTGATGAGCTCCTTCATCTCCGCGCCGATGCTGACGATCTCGAAGACGCCGGTGCGCCCGAAGTAGCCGGTGCCGCGGCAGCGCACGCACCCGGCCCCCTTGCGCAGCTTCACGCCGCCGGGGAGCAGCGGAATGGGCACCAGCAGCGCCGTCAGCTCGTCTGGCGTCAGCGAGTCCTCCTGCGCGCAGTGCACACAGATGCGCCGCAGCAGGCGCTGGGCCATCAGCCCCACCAGGCTCTGCGAGAGCAGGAACGGCGGCACGCCCAGATCCTTCATGCGCGCCACCGCGCCGATCGCGTCATTGGTGTGCAGCGTGGAGAGCACCAGGTGGCCCGTGAGCGCGGACTGGATCGCGTTCTCCGCCGTCTCCCCATCGCGGATCTCGCCCACCATGATGACGTCCGGATCCTGACGCAGGATGTGGCGCAGCGCCCCGGCGAAGTCCAACCCCAGCTTGTGCTGCACCTGGACCTGGTTGAAGCCCTCCCACACCATCTCGATCGGATCCTCGATGGTGGTGACGTTCACGTCCGGGCCCGCCACCGCCTTGAGCGCCGAGTACAGCGTGGTCGTCTTGCCGCTGCCCGTGGGGCCCGTCACCAGGATCAGCCCGTGCGGCTGATCGATCCAGGACTCGAACGAGCCCTTCTCGTCAGGCTCGAAGCCCAGCTGGGCGATGTCCTGCACCAGCGTGTCCGGATCGAAGATACGGATGACCACCTTCTCGCCAAAGGCCGTGGGCAGCGTGGACACACGCAGCTCCACCTCGCGGCCCTCGCGCTCCGTCTTGATGCGCCCGTCCTGCGGCTTGCGCTTCTCGGAGATGTCCATGCGCGAGAGCATCTTCACGCGCGAGATGATGGGCGGATGCACTCCGGCGGGCAGCATGTAGACGGTGTGCAGCACGCCGTCGATGCGCAGGCGCACGTGGGACTGGGCGCGCTTGGGCTCGATGTGGATATCCGAGGCCCGGTTGTCGAAGGCGTAGCGCAGCAGGTAGTCCACCGCCTGCACCACCGGCTTGTCCGCCGCATCCAGCTCCTGCGTGCCGCTGAGCGACACCAGCTGCTCGAAGTTGGTGAGCTGCGGCGCGGCGGCGAAGTCATCCGCCGCCCGGGCCAGCGTCTTCTTGAAGCCGTAGATCTCCGCGATGGACTTGAGGATGTCCGACTTGGAGGACAGCACGGGCTCGATGGGCAGGCCCGCCAGGCGGTAGAGGTTCTCGAACAGCTCCCGGTCGAACGGGTTGGCCACCGCCACCACGAGCCGGCCCTGCGCGGTGCGCTCCAGCGGCAGCAGCGCGTGCTTCAGCGCGAAGGGCCGGGACACCGTCCGCGTCGCCAGCGCCATGTCCAGCTTGAGCGGGTCGATCTTCCGGTACGGCATGCCCGCGGCGCGCGCGGCGGCCTCCGTCACCCGGTCCTCGTCGAGCACGCCCCGGTTCTCCGGCAGCGGCACCTGGAAGGCGGCGACGATCTCCACCGGCGACACGTCATAGCGCGCCGCCTCCTTGGAGCCGGCCTGCGCCTTGCCTTTGAGCACCCGCGCGCGAGCAGCGGACTCGCGCGCGAGGATCTCCTGGGCCTGCTGTGGGGTGAGCAGGCCCTGGGCCACCAACGCCTCCAGCACGAAGGCCGTGCTGAAGTCCGCCTGGCTGCGGCTGAGGGGGCCTACCGGCGCTGCCAAGAGCGGCGCCTCCCGGAGAACAGCCCCAGCGCGAGCACCCCGAAGAACACCAGCGCCGAGGCAGGTGCCTCGCCACACCCGCATCCGCTCGGGGCGCCGGTGCCCCCGCCCGTGCCACCATCCGTGGGCGGAGGCGGAGGCGGAGGGCCACCGTCGCCGCTACAGAGCGTGCAGCCAGCGTCCGGCGTCTTCAGGGGATCGTAGCAGGCCCCCGTCCGGTCACACTCGAAACCTGTCGGACAGTCAGACCGGGTGCGGCAAGCCGGCGTGCACGAGTTGGTGTCCCCCACCGGGTTGCACTGGAGCGGCGAGGCGCAGGTACCCACGTCGCAGTTCTTCATGCACACGTGGTCCGGCCCGATGTTCTTGCAGGCGCTGCCCAGGGGGCAGGCGCACTGGGCCGTGTTACAGGTCTCCGTGCAGACCCCCTGCGGGTTGTTGTTGATGAAGAAGCAGATCTGCCCCGTGCCGCACTGCTCGCTGGAGGTGCAGGGGTCTCCCACCGAGAGCACGCTCGGCTTGTTCTGGACGCAGACGCGATCGCACACGCGGCAGGAGAAGGTGATGTTGCCATTGGGGGGGCAGTCCGCGTCCGCGTAGCAGGGGGGGATGCAGACATTGCCCTGGGCGAGCGGCGCGCAGGTATAGCCATCCCGGCAGTCACCCGACCCCGGGCGGCAGGGCTTCATGCAGCGGTCAGGAGTTCCCAACTCGACGCACACCGAGCCCGCGGGGCAAGAGCTGGTGGCTCCGCCGGCGGTGCAGTCCTCCTGACAGTAGCCACCCACCCAGGCAATTCCTCCGGAGGGCAGCGCCCCGGGCGGCTGGCAGATCGAACGGGCCCCGCCGCAGTCGCCATTCACGTTGCAGGCCTTGCCCACCTGCGTCACGGCCTCGCCGGGCACCGCGAGGCAGGCGTTCGTCTGGCCCGAGATCAGGGTGGAGGCCTTGCACACGAAGGGGCTCGGGCACTCTCCGTTGGTGACGCCGGGGCAGCCCTTCGAGCAGTACGAGTAGAGCGTCACGCCGCTCGAGTTCTTGTAGGGGATGCAGCTGAGTCCACCGGTGCACGGATCGCTGGCCGAGCACGGCGAGCCCACCGCGCCGTTCTCCGGGTAGTAGTCGCAGAGCTTCGTCACGTCCGACTGATCCAGCACCCGCTTGCTGCCGCCGGCTGGAAAGTCCGGGTACATCACCGACGCTTCGGGGAAGTAGGAGTCCGCCAGCCCCAGGCAGTGGCCCACCTCGTAGGTGAGGATCGACTGAAGATCATGGAAGTTCTCACTCTGGGGCGTGTTCGGCAGCGTGGTCCACCGGAAGTTCACGCCGTTGATGAAGATGTCGCACTGGTAGAGGTAGCCCGCGTAGGTGAGCGGGACGGCCCCTGACAGGGACTGCCCCGACGCGAGCGCCGTCTCGTAGTAGTTGTCACTGGTGGACGTGACCCAGACGGTGCTCACGTTGAACGCGTCCGTGTTGTTGCCCACGTCGTTGGGGTTGATGGCGGAGTTGCTCGTCGTCAGCCCCGCGTACTGGAAGGACGGGTACGCGCAGCTCACGTCATCCCAGGTCTGGAACGCCGCCTTGGTGGCGTTCACCACCTCGGTGAGGGCAATGCCCCCCGGGGTCTGCGCGCGAGCGTCGACGTAGTAGCGGAACGGGTAGTCCCGCGTGTTGAGCATCTTGTAGCCCAGGTAGCTGGAGCTCTGCGCGGAGGCCGTGGCACTGAGCGCCATCAGCACGAGCCCTGCGGTCCATTGCAGCCTGCGATTCATCGCTTACCCCTCTCCTGCTGCGCCGGGGGCGGGGTCGCCCGCCGGATCTCTTCGAGGACTTCATCGAGCGGGCGCCGGACCGGGCCGCCCTTCACTTGAGCGGAGAGCTGAACCTCTCGCTTCCCCGCTGCTCCGGACGTCACCGGCTGCTTGCCCGCACCCAACCCCACCAGCACCACCCGCTCCGCCGACTTGGGATCCGGGCAGCGCAGGAACAGCAGCGCCGTCTCTCCCGCCTCGAGCTTCGCATCTCCCGCGAGGTGAGACTCCCACAGCCCGCTGCGCCCGCCGAGCTGCACCAGCTCCAGCGCGCGCGGCCCCTGCCCACGGTACTCCTCCAGCACCTCGAGCCGCGAGATGGTGGTCATCTGTCGCACGTTGCCCTGAGGAACGTTGACGCGCTGATCCACGACGCGCGCGAGGACAATCCGGTCCGAGGCGCGAGCCAGATCGGCGAGTGTCTGTGGAGGCAGCGCGCCCCAGGCGAGCACGGGCAACCCGAGCACGAGCGACAGGCCCAGGAGGCGGAGGAAGTTCATGGCGGCGGTAGCTTACCCGTGAATGGCGCGGATCGCGGCGTCGACGAGCCCCTCGGAGGTGGGACGTTCGGCCACCGCCGCCACCTCGATGCCCAGCCGAGCCAGCGTGGCCGCGGTGGTGGGGCCAATGGCGACGACCCGGGCCTGCCCCAGGCGCTCGCGGCCCGCGGACTCCAGGAAGATCTCGGCCGTGCGCGGCGAGGCGAAGAGCACCACATCCGGGGGCGCGGCGCGCAGGAGCTCCTGGGCCTCGGGAGACAGCTCGGCGGGCGTGGTCCGATAGGCCGTCACCCGGGTGACGCGCACGCCCTGCTCGCGCAGCGCGAGCTCCAGCTCCCGGCGCCCCTCCTCGGCGGCGGGCAGGAGCAGCTCGTCCTCCGGGTGCAGCTCGGAGCGGAGGACTTCATAGAGCCCCTGGCCGGTGGACTCGGTGGGCTCGGCGGCCACCTTCAGGCCGTAGCCCTCGGCGGTCCGCGCGGTGCGAGGCCCCACCGCGGCCACCCGCACCTGGGCCATGCGATCCACGGTCCCGGCCTCGCGCAGCGCGTCCATCAAGGCCTCCACGGCCGAGGGGCTGGCGAACACCACCCAGCGGTAGCGCTGGATGGACTCGGCGGCGGCGGCCAGCGGCCGGGGATCCTCCGGGGGCCGCAGCTCCAGCAAGGGGAGGCTGAGCACCTCCGCGCCCTCATCCTCCAGGAGGAAGCACAGCTCCTCCACCCGCTCCTTGGGGCGGGTCACCAGCACACGCTTGCCTTCGAGTCGCCTTTCCACGGGCGCGGACTCTAGTCCATCCGCGGGGGATGGCACGTCCTACCTGTGAGGTCATTCCTCATCCTTTGGACGTACCAGGAGGCTCCTTGAGCTACGCTACGGAGATGGGAGGAGCCCGCAAGCGGCTCTGTGCAGCCATGCCTCGAAAAACCCACCACGCCCCGCCACGCCCCCAGCAGCGAGCCCCGGCTCGCAAGCACCCGTGGATCACCGCGTTCGGCGCCGCCGTCCGGGCCGCGCGCGTCCGCAAAGGGCTCTCCCAGGCCCAGACCGCCCGGCACCTGGGCATGACCCCCTCGGTGTACGGCCGCGTCGAGCGAGGCCTGCTCGTCCCTGGAGTGATGCGGCTGTACGAGCTCTGCCAGCTCCTCGAGGTCTCGCCCGACACGCTGCTGGTGCTGGAGTACGGTGCGCCCTCCCCCACCTACCGGCGCTGGCGCACCCGGGTGGCCGTGAAAGACTCCACCACGCCCGCCATGCGCAGCCTGCTGACAAAGGCTCGCCAGCTCTCCCCGGCCCAACTCCGGCGCCTGAGCCAGATCGCCGCGCTGCTCTTCGAGTAGGCCCCGCCCCCCTGGGAGAACAGGCGCGTCAGGTTCTTCCACCAGCGCGTCAACGCGAAAGCTGCGGAAGCAGCGCCGGCAACTCGTGCATCGCGATGATGAGCAGCGCCGCAAGACCGAAGTAGACCGAAGCCGCGATGACCCGCTGCGGCTGCGTCACGCCATCATCGGAGACCGCCCGCTGCGCCGCGGTCAGGCTGTTGAGCTGCTCCAGCGCGGACAGCCGCTGCTTCGCCCGCCGGGCTTCCCACCACCGCGTTCCCACCTTCCACGCCGACACCCCCGCGACACCGAGCGCAAAGGGGTTCACGTGCGTCGTGCGGACCATGCCGACCCCGACCACCGCCAGCAAGAGCACCGTCCCGGCGGCCGCGAGCTCGAGCGACACCGGCCCCATCATCCGGTTCCCATCGAGCTGCCAGAACGGGATGAGGTTGAACAGGTTCATCATCAACGCGAAGTATCCGACCGCGAGGAGCAGTCCACTCCACTCCCCCGTGAAGAAGAACGACGCGGCGACGCACGCGGCTCCACCCAACGAGCCGAAGAGGGGCCCGCCCGCGCCGATGACAAAGTCCTGCCAGGTGGACTTCGGCTTCTCCTTGAGCGCGATGAAGGCACCGAAGAACGGGATGAACACCGGGGCGCCGACGTCCAGGCCCACCCGCCTGGCCGCGTACCCGTGGCCAAGCTCGTGAATGAGGATCAGCAGCACCAGCCCGGCCGCGAAGCCCGCGCCGTAGAACTGTGCGTAGACCAGCGCCATCAGGATCATCGTGAAGCCGGTGGTCGCGAACTTGGCGAACTTCGCCAAGACCAGCAGCGACTTCAGCTTCCACGCGAGCAGTCCCGCGGCCCCCAGGCCGCCGATGACCCGGCCCCGATTCTTCGAAGGCGCCACGGCAGCCTCCGCCGTCACGCCCGCAGCCGCCGCGGCAGCAGCCGCCGCCCGAGCCTGCTTCTGCGCCTCGAGCTGACGCAATCGCTCCAGCGCGGACATGGCTACCGCCCGACCTCAATCTTGGAAGGCGCCGGAATCCGCCACGCCGTCATCAGCGCGAACGCGATCCAGAGCAGATCAAACGGGCTCAGCGAGCTGCCAATGTTCTGCAGAAAGAGACTGAACAGTGTGGGGCTGAAGTAGCCCAGGCCCAGCTCCGCGCCGCGCGGGTCGCTAATGACGACGTGCGCGAGGATGAAGTACTTCGCGATGACGAGCCCGAACACCGCCATGCCCGCCGCCGCGATCTGCAGCGGCTGGCCACGGCCCTTGCCCGCGCCGAGCTTCACCCCGCGGCCCGCCAGGTAGCCGACGAGCACCGCGACGTAGCCAATCTCGTAGTCGGTCGCGACCACGATGACGGCCCAGATGACCGCGCCCACCAGCGCACCTGCCGCGCCGCCCGCGAGCGCAAGGGGAAACCGCGCGCCCGTCTGTTGCTCCGCCGCGAGCTCCGCCTGGACCTGCGCGGCACAGCTGCCGCAGACGAGGTTGCCATTGATGCTCGTCCCCGCTCCGGCCGCTATCGGCTTCTGGCAGAGCGAACAGGCGGCAACGGCGACGGCGGCGGCGGGCTGAGAAGGCGGGAGGGCTTCGGGTTCGGACATGGCGCAGACCATAAGGCAAGTCCCCACGTTCCCGGAAGCAGCCAGGCAGGGGGACTCGCGGGCCCCACCCGAGCCGGGCCCCCATGCCCTCCGCCTGAAGCCTGGCACCCAGGCGGAGGAGAACCGCGGGCACTCAGGCGAAGATGCGCAGGCCTCGCCTGGCCAGCTCCACCGGCGTCCCCTGGAAGTGGGTGAGCTCGGTCTGATCATTCACGGTGTCCTGGGCGTTGAGGTCCACCTTGATGCCCGGGATGTCGTCGATCTTCAGATCGAACTTGAAGCCGGTCTCCTTGTAGGCGTCCACGGACACATCCAGCTGGGTGTTCTTCCCGATGCGCCGCAGCGCCCCGTCGAAGTCCCCGGTGGCCGCCGCCGCCAGCGCATCCGCGAACTGGCGCGTGGGGATGCTGCCGGACAGGTTGAGCTCAATGCCGTCCTCCCCCTCGAGGGAGGCGGCGCCCTTGGCGAGGGCCGCGCCACCGCTGGCCTGGGCGCTCACGGAGAAGGTGGTGGTGGACTTGTTGAGCACGTCATTGCCCACGGACTTGAGCGTGCGCAGCGGGTCCGAGATGAGCCCGCGGAGGCTCACGCCATCCAGCGGGATGTCCGTGGTGGCGCTCAGTGACAGCTTGCCGCTGACCTTGCCGGACAGCTCCACGCCGTGGCCCAGATCGAGCGGCGCGCCCAGGTTGAGCGAGCCGTCCGCGCTCACGTTCTGGCTGAGCTCCAGCGTGGCGGGCTTGCCCGGCCCCCACACGACGCCCACGGACAGCTGCGCTCCCGCGTGCACGTCGCCGCCCGCGCCCAGGCCCGCCGTCTGTGCCAGCTCCGCCTTCACGTCCGCGTTCACATTCACCGCGGCGTAGCCCTGGGTGAAGTGGTTCTTGAGCACGCTGAGCTCGTCGCCGCTCACCAGACCCGACACCAGCGTGCCCACCGGGCCCGCGGCCGCCGTGGCCACTCCGATGCTCGCGATGGTGTCGGCGGCCTTCGCCACGTCGTCGGCGCTCTGGAACTTGAAGGTGGCGCTCACCTCGCCTCCGGCGGAGGCACTCCCGCTCGCGCCGCCGAAGCCGGGCAACGGCAGGTTGCCGAAGATGCCCGCGCTCGCCTTGCCGTCCAGCTTCAGCTCGTAGCCGCCGTCCTCCGTCTTGGTGATGGTCATGGACGCCTCGGCGCTGGCGGACACGTCCACCAGGCCCACCTCGCCACCCACGGCGAGCGTCACCGAGTCCCCCGGCGAGTTGAGGCTCTTCACGTTGTCCTTGATGTGCAGCGCCGCGTCTACCGCCGAGCGCAGCGCCCCGGCCACCTTGTCCTTGACCCAGTCGACCGCCTCGCCGATTGCGTCCTCGATATGGTCGTCCAGTTGGGTGAGGTTGCCGGCGAACGTGTCATCCGGGACCTGGTCGCTCTTGCCCGTGGCGATGGCACCCGCCATGGCCTTGGAACCCTTGTCCATCAGCCCCTGCACCACGCTGGCCGACAGCAGGTCCCCGCCCGGTGCATTGTCGTCACGCAGGCGGCGGAACGCGTCCACGATCTCGCGCTCGCTGTTGTGCTTGTTCTGGCCGAAGAGGCCCGAGTCATCGCCCTTCTGCTGCCAGTCCCCCTTCTGGTAGGCGCGGGTGAAGGCGTCGCTCACATAATGCGCGTTCAGAGCTCCGGCGCTGTCCGTGGCGGCCGCCAGGCTGGCGATGGCCTTCCTCGTGTCGTCCTTGCTCAGCGGCGTCAGGTTGCTGACGATCTTGTCGAGCTGCGCCTGCGAGCGCTTGAGCAGCACGCCGCGCAGGGCCGGAGGCGCGCTGGAGATGATGTCCTTGAGCGCGGCGGCCGCGTCCACCACCGCCTTCCGCTTGTCATCCGTGGACTTCGCCGAGTCGATGGCGTTGGCACGGGCGGTGAGCGGCTCTTGCAGCAGGCGGACCTGGGCGTCCAGCAGGGACTTGCCCACGTCCTTGGCGTCCTTCGGCGGAAGGAGCCGCTGGATGTTCTGCAGCGAGGTGGTGATGCTCTTCTGGGAGCTGGCGTCCGCATAGACCGCGTCCCGAGCCAGGCCGTTCAGCTCCGATTGCACGTCGTGGACCACCTGGGCGCGCAGCTCCGGCGGGACCTTCTTGATGATGTCCGCGATATGGCCGGCGACCACGGAGGGAGCCGTGGGCGGGATGGGCGGCTGCGGAGACAGGGCGGCGATGTGCTCGCGCACCTGAGCCTCGTACTTCTGCGCCCGAGCGGCCGGCGAGCCGGGCGCGGGCTTCGAGGGACCGCC